>NZ_JZWY01000097.1:0-31668 GCF_000966955.1 Streptomyces sp. NRRL S-495 | reverse complement strand
AGGACCACGTCGAAGGACTGGCCGGGCGAGGGCCGGACACCGCGCAGCCAGTCCAGCGGGTCGGCCTCGGCGGTGCGCACCCGGGGGTCTTCCAGGGACCGGTCGGAGAGCGCGGCGAGCCCCGGGTCGGTGCGGGCGAGCCGGGGGAGCGCCGGGTCCGGGTCGACCACCAGCACCGAGCGGACGCCGCTGTGCCGCAGCACCTCCCGGAGCGCGAGCCCGTCCCCGCCGCCGAGCAGCAGCACCCGTCCGTCCGGTCCGGCGGCCATGGCCGGATGGACGAGGGCCTCGTCGCCCCGGTAGGCGTCCGGTCCGCAGACCGCGAGCCGGCCGTCGACGTACAGCCGCAGCGGGCCCTCGGCCGGGCCGGTGAGCACGACCTCCTGGTCGCGGCTCTGGCTGACGGAGCGGATCTGCCCGCCGTACAGGGCCTGCCGGGCCGCCCGCTCGACCGCGCCGGACCACAGGGCGGCCGAGGCGAGCAGGGCGAGGACGAGTGCGCAGCCGCCCAGGAGCAGCCGCCGGGCCCGGGGGTCGGGTTCCTCGCGGAAGAGCCAGAGCACCAGGCCGCCCCCGGCGACGGCGTTGACCGCACCGGTGACCAGCGCGCCGCTGCCGGGGCCGAGGACGGGCAGGATGAGGAACGGGAAGGCGAGGCCGCCGATCAGCGCGCCCACGTAGTCGGCGGCGAAGAGGTCGGCGGCGGCGCGGCCGGCGTCCTCGCGGCGGATCCGCTGGATCAGGGTCATCAGCAGCGGGATCTCGGCGCCGATGAGGACGCCGATGAGGCAGGTCAGGCCGACCATCGCGGCCTGGTAGCGGCCGATCCAGGCCCAGCAGGAGTAGAGCGCCAGCACGGACAGGCCGCCGGTGAGGGCGAGGGCGCACTCGACCAGGGCGAAGGCGGTGGCGGGCCGGCGGGTGAAGCGTTTGGCGAGCAGCGAGCCGAGGCCCATCGCGAACACCATGACGGAGAGCACGACCGAGGTTTGGGTGACCGAGTCCCCGAGCAGATAGTCGCCGAGGGCCACGAGTTCCAGCTCGTAGACGAGTCCGCAGGCCGCGCAGACGAACGCGGCGAGCAGCACCACCAGCCGGGCGAGCTTGGGGCGGGCACGCAAGCGGGACCGACGGCGGGCGGGCAGGGAGGTCAGGCTCCGCCCGGGCCGGGGTGGGCTGCCTTCGTCGAGGTCGAGGCCCGGCTGTGCGGGGGGCGGACCGACCGGATGATTGATCACGAACAAACGCTAGGCGACGTTCGGGACGGACGGCTGCGCCCATTCGACGGACAGGGCGGTATCGCAGGTTGACGAATCGTTCCTTCGTGCGAATGAAGGCGCACGGTCGGGGCTATGGACGGCTCGGCGGGGTCGGTGTCGCTCATCGCGCGACCACCAGCGAGGAGCGGGTGCAGACCAGCCGGCCTTCCTGCGGATAGGCGTGCCAGGTGCGCCAGAGCAGGCGGTCCACCCCGCCCTGGGTGACCAGCGCGGTGAAGGCGCTGGGGTCGCCGGGGAAGACGCCGGCCAGGCCGCGCGGGTGGCCCTCGACCAGGGCGAGCAACTCCTGCGCGCGGGCGGCGAAGTCGTGCGGCGGGAGGGCCTCGATCCGGGCCGCGAACTCGTACTCCCAGCCGTCGACCTGCTTGGCCACCCGGGCCGGCAGCGGCGTCCGGCGGCCGGGCAGGCAGGCGACGGTCTCCAGGCAGTGGCCGGGTCCGGCGGCGATCACCACCTGGTGGGAGGCGCCCAGCAGGCGCAGCTGGAGGGTGCCGGACGGGCCGGGGTGGCCGGGGCCGTCGAGTCTCAGGTCGCGGACCGCGAGGGCGGGCAGCGGATCGCCGCCCAGGCACCAGGCCAGGTCACCCGCGCGGGTGTCCGTGTAGGAGGTCTGCAAAGTGGTGAGCATGCTCGGCTCCGCGTTTCAGCTCCGTGCGCGCCCTCCGAGCAGCAGCGAGTGGGCCCGGGTCAAGGCGGGGCTGTTCGTGGCTGTGCGGTCCAGGGCGCGGCCGACCGTGGAAGGAAGGATTCCGGCTGGAGATTCAGCAGCAGAGAAGCACGAATACGCCGGGTCCGTCGGTGATTTACCCAACTTTGTCAAGCATTCACCGTTTCGAGCACATCGGCTTAGCTGCTCTGATCGACCCGGTGTGCGACTGTGCACCGCGCGCGCCTTTCGCCCCGGCCCGCACGCCGTGTGCGCGGCTCGCACGCCGTTCGCACTACGCGTGCGCCCTCGTCCCGGATGCGCCGGGCGCATGGCACCGGCCCCGGGCGAAACCCTGCCGCGCAGGCACGAAGGATTGCCCGACAGGCAGCAAAGCCGCTGCCCGTCGGGAGAATTGACGAATCGTCAGGGCGTGCGAGAGGTCCGGTCGACGGGACGGAGCCGGGTCAGTCGGTCGACCGCCTCCTCCAGGACGTCCACCCGCTTGCAGAAGGTGAAGCGGACCAGCGGGCGGCCGGCTTCGGCGTCGTCGTAGAAGACGGCGTTGGGGATGGCCACGACCCCGCAGCGTTCGGGCAGGGTGCGGCAGAACTCGATGCCGTCCTGCTCGCCCAGCGGGGTGATGTCGGTGGTGACGAAGTAGGTGCCCCCGGGGCGGAAGACCCGGAATCCGGCCGCGGCGAGGCCGTCCGCGAGCAGGTCGCGCTTGTGCAGCAGATCGGCGCGGAAACCGTCGAAGTAGCTGTCGGGGAGGGCGAGGGCCTCGGCGACGGCGTACTGGAACGGTCCGGCGCTGACATAGGTGAGGTACTGCTTGGCGGTGCGGACGGCGGCGACCAGCTCGGGCGTGCCGGTCACCCAGCCGACCTTCCAGCCGGTGAAGGAGAAGGTCTTGCCGGCCGAGGAGATCGAGACGGTGCGCTCGCGCATGCCGGGCAGGGCGGCGATCGGGTGGTGGGCGCCCTCGAACACCAGGTGCTCGTAGACCTCGTCGGTGACCACCAGGAGATCGCGCTCGACGGCGAGTTCGGCGATGGCGGTGAGCTCGTCGGGGGAGAGGACCAGACCGGTCGGGTTGTGCGGCGAGTTGAGCAGCAGCAGCCGGGTACGGGGGGTGACCAGCGAGCGCAGCCGGTCCAGGTCGGGGTGGAAGTCGGGGGCACGCAGGGTGAGCGGGACCCGGGTCGCGCCGGCCATCGCGATGCAGGCGCTGTAGGAGTCGTAGAACGGTTCGAGGGCGATGACCTCGTCACCGGGCTCCAGCAGGGCGAGCAGGGCGGCGGCGATGGCCTCGGTGGCGCCGGCGGTGACCAGCACCTCGGTGTCCGGGTCGTAGTCGAGGCCGTAGCGGCGCCGCTGGTGCGCCGAGATCGCGGTCCGCAGCTCGGGGACGCCCGGGCCGGGCGGGTACTGGTTGCCGCGCCCCTCGCGCAGGGCCCGGACGGCGGCCTCGCGGACCTCCTCCGGGCCGTCGGTGTCGGGGAACCCCTGGCCGAGGTTGATCGAGCCGGTGGCGGTGGCCAGCGCGGACATCTCCGCGAAGATCGTCGTACCGAGCCCGTCCAGACGACGGTTCAGCAGCGGCCTCGCACCCATCACGGCTCCTCGCACCTCGGCGGCGGCCGGGCCAGTCCTGGGGCCCGGTCGGGCCCATCCTGGGGCCGGAGGGGCCCCGGGGACAAGGACGGCCCGCCACCGGGCGTCGGTGGCGGGCCGTGCACGGGGGTTCCCCGCGGGCTCAGTTCTCGTCGGCGCCGTCGGACGGCTTGTCCTCGCCGCCCTCGCCCTCGATCTCGTCCTGAAGGCCCAGGCGCTCGACGATCCACTGCTCGAAGCCGACCGCGGCCTGGGTCCAGTTGGCGGTGGTGGTGACGAAGTAGTCCAGGTTGACGCCGGTGCCGACGATCATCTGGGCCTCACCGATCAGCCGGACCACGCCGTCCTCGTGGGTGTGGGTGTAGACCTTGGGCCACAGGGTCTCCCGGTTCCACTCGTCGATCAGGTCGAGGATCTCGCCCTTCTTCTCCAGCGGGTACGCGCGGTCGTAGAACGCCCGGACCGCGAAGAGCTCCTTCTGCTCGCCGCGGAACATGTAGTAGACGCGGAAGCCCTCCCAGGGAGCGGTGAGGTCACCCTCCTCGTCGACCACGTGCTTGAGCTGCATCTGGTCGAGCAGCTGGCCCACCAGGGCCTGGTCCGGGACGATGATCGGCGGCGGGCCGGCCGGTCGGCCGCCCTGACCGCCGGGCTGACCGCCCTGCGGCGCGCCGAAGGACGGGATGGACGACGGGTCGATGCTCATGGGGTCCTCTTCCTCAGTGCACATGGTGGTCGGCAATGAGAGGCCGCCCTTCCGAGTCCATCCTGCCTCATCCGGGGCCCACCTCACAGAGGTGCCGGCAAGCCGGGGTGGCATGGCCGGATCACGGTGCGCCCCCGGGTGATCCGGGGGCGCGGCGGGCCCGGCAGGCCCGTCCCGGAGGTCATTTCTCCAGTGGTCCGCGGGCACGGACGGTGAGGCGGTCGCCGGTCTCGTCCCGCTCGACCAGCACCGTGTCGCCGTCGTGCACCTCGCCCGCCAGGATCGCCCGGGCCAGCTGGTCGCCGATCGCGGACTGCACCAGTCGGCGCAGCGGCCGGGCGCCGTACGCCGGGTCGTAGCCGGTGAGCGCCAGCCAGTCCCTGGCGGCGGGGGAGACCTCCAGGTCGAGCCGGCGGTCGCGGAGCCGGTCGGCGAGCCGGGCCACCTGGAGGTCGACGATCCGGGTCAGCTCGGCGGTGCCGAGCGGGTCGAAGACCACGATGTCGTCCAGCCGGTTGAGGAACTCCGGCTTGAAGGCGGCCCGCACCGACTCCAGGACGAGGTCCTTCTTCCGCTCGTCCGGGGTGGTCGGGTCCACCAGGAACTGGCTGCCCAGGTTGGAGGTGAGGATCAGGATCGCGTTGCGGAAGTCCACCGTGCGGCCCTGGCCGTCGGTGAGCCGGCCGTCGTCGAGCACCTGGAGCAGCACGTCGAAGACCTCGGGGTGGGCCTTCTCCACCTCGTCCAGCAACACCACGCTGTACGGGCGGCGGCGGACCGCCTCGGTGAGCTGGCCGCCCTCCTCGTAGCCGATGTACCCGGGCGGGGCGCCGACCAGGCGGGAGACGGAGTGCTTCTCGCCGTACTCGCTCATGTCGATGCGGACCATCGCCCGCTGGTCGTCGAAGAGGAAGTCGGCCAGGGCCTTGGCGAGTTCGGTCTTGCCGACGCCGGTGGGGCCGAGGAAGAGGAAGGAGCCGGTCGGGCGGTCCGGGTCGGCGATGCCGGAGCGGGTGCGCCGCACGGCGTCCGACACGGCCTGCACGGCCTCCGGCTGGCCGATCAGGCGTCGGCCCAACTCCTCCTCCATGCGCAGGAGTTTGGAGCTCTCGCCCTCCATCAGTCGGCCGGCCGGGATGCCCGTCCAGGACGCCACCACATCGGCCACGTCGTCCGGGCCGACCTCCTCCTTGACCATCGAGGCGGAGGTGTCCTCGCCGGCGGCGCGCTCCTGGGCGTCGGCGAGCTCCTTCTCGGCAGCCGGGATCTCGGCGTACATCAGCTTCGACGCGCGCTCGAAGTCGCCGTCCCGCTGGGCGCGTTCGAGCGCACCGTGCAGGTCGTCCAGCCGCTCCTTGAGCTCGCCGACCCGGTTCAGGCTCTTCTTCTCCTGCTCCCACCGGGCCGTGAGTACGCTCAACTGCTCGTTCTTGTCGGCGAGATCGCGGCGGAGCTTGGCCAGCCGGTCGACCGAGGCCGGGTCCGACTCCTTCTCCAGGGCCAGCTCCTCCATCCGCAACCGGTCGACGGCGCGCTGGAGTTCGTCGATCTCGACCGGCGAGGAGTCGATCTCCATCCGCAGCCGGGAGGCCGCCTCGTCGACCAGGTCGATCGCCTTGTCCGGCAGGAAGCGGGAGGTGATGTACCGGTGCGAGAGGGTGGCCGCGGCGACCAGCGCGGCGTCCGAGATCTGCACCTTGTGGTGCGCCTCGTAGCGGCCCTTGAGGCCGCGCAGGATGGCGATCGAGTCCTCGACGTTCGGCTCGCCGACCAGCACCTGCTGGAAGCGGCGCTCCAGGGCCGGGTCCTTCTCGATCCGCTCGCGGTACTCGTCCAGGGTGGTGGCGCCGACCATCCGCAGCTCGCCGCGGGCCAGCATCGGCTTGAGCATGTTGCCGGCGTCCATCGCGGAGTCGCCGCCGGCGCCCGCGCCGACCATGGTGTGCAGCTCGTCGATGAAGGTGACGACCTGGCCGTTGCTCTGCTTGATGTCGTTGAGGACGGCCTTCAGCCGCTCCTCGAACTCGCCGCGGTACTTGGCGCCGGCCACCATCGCGCTGAGGTCCAGGGCGACCAGCCGCTTGCCGCGCAGCGACTCCGGCACGTCGCCGGCCACGATGCGCTGGGCCAGGCCCTCGACCACGGCCGTCTTGCCGACGCCGGGCTCGCCGATCAGCACCGGGTTGTTCTTGGTCCGGCGGGAGAGCACCTGGACCACCCGGCGGATCTCCTGGTCCCGGCCGATCACCGGGTCGAGCTTGCCGTCCCGGGCGGCCTGGGTGAGGTCGGTGCCGTACTTCTCCAGCGCCTTGTAGGTGCCCTCGGGGTCCGGCGAGGTGACCCGGGCGCTGCCGCGGACGTCCTTGAACGCGGCCAGCAGCGCCTTGGCGGTGGCGCCCTGCCGTACCAGCTGCTCGGCGACCGCCCCGCCCTCGGCGGCCAGGCCGACCAGCAGGTGCTCGGTGGAGACGTACTGGTCGTCGAGGTCGTCGGCGCGCTTGCCGGCCTCGGTCAGCACGGCCATCGTGTCGCGGGCCAGTTGCGGCGCGGCGACGGTGGAGCCCGAGGCGCTGGGCAGTCCGGCCAGCTGCCGGCGGGCGTCGGCGTCGATCGCGGACACGTCCGCGCCGACCGCCTCCAGCAGCGGCCTGGCGATGCCCTCGGGCTGTTCCAGCAGGGCGATCAGGATGTGCACCGGCTTGACGTCCGGGTTGCCGGCCGCACCCGCCTGCCGGATCGCGGCGGACAGGGCATCCTGCGTCTTGGTGGTGAACTTGCTGGCGTCCACTGCTGGGGGGTCCTCCCTCGTCGAGCTGATGTCTGCTCTCTACAGCATGCACTAAGTTGAGTCTATTCCGCTCAACTTTTGCGTGAACGATCGGGGCGGGCCCGCAGAACGGGCCGCTCGCTCCGCGCGGCCGCCCCGGTGGCCGGCCGGGCCGCCGTCCTCGGCGGGAGGGTCCGGGCCTGGGCCATCCTCGCCTGGTGCGTGCCCGCCGTCCGCCGGGTCAGCGCCAGCAGGTCCCGGGCCGGCCCGGTCGGCCGCTGCCCGGACGGCCAGACCGCCCGCAGCGGCCGCCGCAGGTCCAGCTCCTCCGCCAGCCGCACCGCCACCAGCCGCCGGGTCGCCAGCTCCTCCACCACCGCCAGCTCGCTCAGGCAGACCGGCCCGGCGCCGGTCATCGCCGCCGCCTTGAGCGCCGTCGACGAGGCCAGCTCCAGCCGCGGCGGCGCGGCGCCGCCGTACGGGGCCAGCGCCATCTCCAGCACCTCCCTGGTCCCCGAGCCCGGCTCGCGCAGCACCAGCGGGGTCGCCGAGAGCTCCGCCCCGGACAGCGGCGAACGCCGCCGCGCCCACGGATGGTCCGGCGCCACCACGACCACCAGCCGGTCCGCCGCCACCACCGCGCCCGCCAGGCCGGCCGGCGGCAGCGGCCCCTCGACGAAGCCCAGGTCGGCGTCCCCGGACAGCACGTGCCCGGCCACGTCCGCCGAGTTGGCGGTGCGCAGCGTCACGGCCGTCCCCGGGTTGGTCGCGTGCAGCGCCAGCAGCCAGCCCGGCATCAGGTACTCGGCGACGGTCAGGCTGGCCACCACGGTCAGCCGGGCGTCCCGGCGCTCGCGCAGCGCGTCGATCCCGGCGTCCAGCGCCTGCGCCGCCTCCACCACCTGCCGGGCCCACTCGACCACCAGCCGGCCCGCCTCGGTGGGCCGGGAGCCGCGCGGGGAGCGCTCCAGCAGCGGGACGCCGATCTGCCGCTCCATGCCTTTGATCCGGGCGCTGGCGGTCGGCTGGCTCACCCCGATCTCGGCGGCCGCCCGGCCGACACTGCCGAGCCGGGCCACCGCGAGCAGCAGCTCCAGGGCACCGATTTCGGGGACGCGCGGGGAGAGGGGCATAGATTCAGGCTATGCCCTCATAGAGCGGGCGGCGCTACCGGCGGCCGCCGTCCCGGGGGACGGTTGATGGCATGGTCACCCTGCTCAGCGCCGCTCCCCCCTTGTCCGCCCGGGCCCGTCTCTCCGCGCGGGCCCGCCGCCTCGACCTCTCCCAGCTCACCCCGAACTGGTACGCGGTGGTCATGGGGACCGCGATCGTGGCGAACGGCGCGGCCGCCCTCCCGGTCCGGTGGCCCGGCCTGCTGGGGTTCGCCGAGGTGGTGTGGGCGCTCGGACTGGCCGCTCTGCTGCTGCTCGGCACCGCCCGCGCGGTCCATCTCACCCGGCACCGCGAGGCCGCCAGGGAGCACCTGCTGGAGAACCCGGCCACCGCCGTCTTCTACGGCTGTCCGCCGATGGCGCTGCTCTCGGTCGGCCTCGGCACCCTGACCGTCGGCTCCCGGGTCATCGGCACCGGCCCGGCCGTCGCGATCGACCTGGTGCTGTGGACGGCGGGCACGGTGTACGCGCTGGCCGTCGCGGTCGGCATCCCCTATCTGATGATCACCCGGCACAAGGTCTCCCCGCTCGGGGCCAACCCGACCTGGCTGCTGCCCGTGGTCGCCCCGCTGGTCGCCTCCGCCGCCGGCCCGGCGCTCGTCCCGCACCTGCCCGCCGGCGGCGCCCGGGAGACCCTGCTGTACGGCTGCGCGACGCTGTTCGGGATCGGCCTGCTGGCCACCCTGGCCCTGCTGCCGGTGGTGCTCACCGGCGTGGTGCACAGCAAGCTGTCCGCCCTGGCGCTCACCCCGACCCTGTTCCTGGTGCTCGGCCCGCTCGGCCAGTCCACCACCGCCGTCCACCAGCTCGCCGACGCCGCCGGCCCGGTCCTCCCCCGGCTCGCCCCGGTCGCGCTCCCGCTCGCCGAGCTGTACGGCGTGGCCGTGCTCGGCGTCGCGATGCTGTGGCTGCTGCTCGCCCTCGCCGCCAATCTGCGTGCCCGGCGGGCCGGGATGGGGTTCGGGATGACCTGGTGGGCGTTCACCTTCCCGATCGGCACCTGCGTCACCGGGGCGGCCGCGCTGGCCCGGCACACCGGCTTCGCCGGGTTCACCGGGCTCGCCGTCGGCCTGTTCGCGCTGCTGCTGGTGGGCTGGGCGCTCGCGGCCGGCGGCACGGCCGCCGCGCTGGCCGGCGGACGGCTGCTGGCCCGCTGAGGCCCGCCGGGACCGGCGCCGGCCGCCCCCGCGTCCGGTTTTCCGGACTCCGCGCGTCCGCCACCGACCGGACGGACGGTCGGAAAACTTCCGCCGTACCGCACTGACCTGGGCTTTCGCAGGAATCGGCAGCGGCGCGCGGCGGTCCGGGTCGGTCCGGTGCTGCAGGTTTCTGCAATTGCGAGAACATGCAGCAGGGCGGCACTTGTTCACCGGCCGTCACGCTGTGAGGGTGGAGTCACGCCAGGTCGTCCGGGCAACCGCAGCCCGATGACGGTGACTTGCTCTTCATTACTGGATGCGACCGGCACGTCCGCACGTGCCTGCATATCGGGGGGGGAGAGCGCCGGCCGGGACGCCATGTGTGGTGATGGCCCCCGGGACCGGAGCCGGCGAGGCGTTGCTGCTCCGCCTCGCCGGAAGCACTGGGACCACGGCGTAGACCGACGGCTCCCCGGACCCGTGTGCGACGGCACCCGAGGTCCGGGGACCCGTCGGTCCCCAGTAGCGTGAGGGCCGCCGGCCACCGCGCGGCGCGCGAGGAGCACCACACCCCCGAGAGAACCCGGCAGGGAGCGTTCGACGTGACGTTCGGAGCGACGGCGGATCCGAAGGACACCCCGGGCGACACCCCCGACGACGAGGGCGCGACCGGCGCCGCCGCGGTCACCGGCGAACCCGACGAGACCGCCCGCGGCCTCTACCTGGCGATCCTCGCCGACGGCGGCCGCATCCGCTTCGCCGACGTCCCCGAGGCCGACCGGGAGGCCGTCCGCCGGCTGGTCTCCATCGGCCTGCTGATGCCCAACCCGATGGACGCCTGCTACACCGCCGTGAGCCCCCGCTCGGTCAGCGACCGCCTCGGCGCCGAACTCCGCAGCGAGGCCACCCGGTTGCTGGTCCGCGCCGAGAACCTCCCGGGCGCGCTGGACGTCCTCACCCGCGCCTACGACGCGATGCCCCGCCCGCCCGAGCGCTCCGGCGGGGCCGTCTACATCGAGGGCCACATCCACATCCGGCACCGGATCTCGCAGCTGGTCTCCGACTGCCGTACCGAGGTCCTCACCGCCCAGCCGGGGCCCCGTCCGGCCGACGCGCTCAAGATCGCGATCCAGCAGGACGTCCAACTGCTCCGGCGCGGCTGCTCGCTGCGCACCATCTACCAGCCGGTCGCGATGTCCGAACCGCCCGCCCTCGCCTACGCCGAGGAGGTCACCCGGCGCGGCTCGCTGATCCGGATCCTGGACGAGCCCATCCAGCGGCTGATGATCTTCGACCGCTCGGTCGCCGTGATCTCCGCCTCGGACGACCACAGCACCGCCGCGTTCATCACCGACCCGGCCGGGATCGCCTTCATCGTCAACGCCTTCGAGCGCGACTGGTGCCGCGCCGACGCCATCGGCCGCTCCACCGCGCCCGGCCGGAGCGCCGCCCAGGGCGCCCCCGAACGGGTCGGCCGCCTGCTCGCCCGCGGTCTCACCCAACGCGCCGTCGCCACCCGCCTCGGACTCAGCGAACGCACCGTCGCCGCCCACATCTCCCGGCTGCGCGACCGCTACGGCGCCCAGACCCTCTTCCAGCTCGGCTGGCTGATGCGGGGCGGCCGTGACGACGGATGACCCGGCCGCCCCGGCCCTGCGCACCCTCTCGGAGATGCTGAGCGCGGCGCTGCCGGACGAGGCCGCGCAGGAGCTGTACCTGTCCGTGCTGCGCGAGGGCGGCCGGATCCGGGCCGCCGACGTCGACGCCCGGGACGCCGTCGCGCTGGAACGCCTGGTCGAGCTGGGGTTGCTGGTGCCGCAGGTGCTGGACGCCTCCTACAGCGCGGTCGACCCGCGGGCGGTCGCGGACCGCATCGGTGCGGGGGTCCGCTCGACGGGAGCCCGGCTGATGGCCGAGGCGGAACGGCTGCCGGAGCTGATGGGCGGTCTCACCCGGGCCTACGACGCGGCGCCGTGCCGGAGCGACCGGCCGGTCGGCGTCCGCTACCTGACGGACATGGAGGAGATCCGGCACGAGATCGAACGGTTCTCCCAGGAGTACCGGAACGAGGGTCTGACCGCCCAGCCCGGGGGTGCCCGGCCGGTCGCCCTGCTGCCCGACTCGCTCGACCGCGCCCGCCGCTACCTCGAGCGCGGTGGTTCGATGCGGACCCTGTACGAACCGGCGGCCCGCCTGGACGGCCCGACGGTCGACTACGCGGCCGAGGTCACCCGGCTCGGCTGCGCGGTACGGGTGCTGGCCGTGCCGTTCAAGCGGATGCTGGTCTTCGACCGGCTGGTGGCGGTCATCCCCGCGGCGGCGGACAACTCCAGTGCGGCCGTCGTGGAGGATCCCGCCACGGTGGCGTTCCTGGTCGACGTGTTCGAGCAGCACTGGCAGCAGGCCGAGGGCGTCAACTGGGCCGCGCTCTCGGCTGGTTCGGCCGAGAGCGCGAGTTCGGCGCAGGACCAGGTCGGCCGCCTGCTCGCCCAGGGCCTCACCCAGCGGGCGATCGCCTCGCGGCTGGGACTGAGCGAGCGGACGGTGGCGGCGCACATCGCCCGGCTGCGGGAGTTGTACGACGCCGAGACGCTGTTCCAGCTCGGCTGGCAGATGCGGGGAGCCCGGACGGGGGAGTCCGGTGCCTGACCCGCGATCAGCCGGTGGCCGCGCCGGTGGGCCAGTAGCCGGTCGGGCCGACGGCCGGGGGCTGCTGCCGGGGGACGGTGAACTGCTCGCCGGGGGCGGTCCAGAAGCCCTCGCGCAGGGAGAGCGCCATGCCGGCCCAGTCGAGGGCGGTCTCCACCGTGTGGTGGAGCGCCTCCTGGGACCAGGTGTCGTCGAAGACCAGCGGCAGGACGGGGGCGACCTGCTCGATGGTGGCGATCAGCGGGTTGTGGGTGATGGCTTCGTCCACCAGCAGGACGATCGGCTTGCGCAGCGCGGACGCCCAGCCCAGCTCCAGGCTGACGCCGGCGGAGAGCGGCGCGCCGACGTAGGCGAAGACCAGGTCCGCGGACTGCAGCGCGCGGAAGTCCGACGGCACCCGCGGCTCGGGGGCGCGGCCGGCCACGGTCCAGGCGTCACTGTGGTGGGCGCTGTAGACGGCGGCGCCACTGCGAAGAAGGGTGGTGCGGAGGGTCGTCAGCCGCGTCCGGCTGGCGAGCGTCACCACACTGTCCGCCGGCCCGGTCAGCCGCATCAGCGGCGCGGCCAGGAAGACTCGTGCACGCCGACCCTCGTGGGCCTGGCTGTCGTGGTGACGCAGGTAGGGCTCAGTCATGTCGACTCCGGGGAGTGGCTGATCGGGTTCACCAGGTCCGGCAGGGTTGGGTCAGGGGTTCCGATCGGCGTGGCTGCGGTCTCCGCTCGAGGTGCGGGGCCGAATGGTGAATTGAAGGTACATCGGCAAGTGTGGTGAGCTTGCCGGGACCATCGGGAGCGAACTGATCGTCCATCGTTCGGGGCGGCCGAGTCCACTGCTTGGAGGTGTCATCTGACTGCCTGGCATGGAGATGACGCACTTCTGTGAAGGGGGGATGTGGCGCGCGCGTTCGAGCTGGGGCATTATGTGGTCGATTGCTCAGCTGTTCCCATTGCTCGATACCCTGCGACTACTCAGGAAGGCGTGATCGCATGCTTCGCCTGCGCCGGCACGTTCGCATTGTGGCGGCTTCGATCGCTGCCGTTGTAGCAGTATTGACCGCGAGCAGCCAGATTGTCTCGGCAGCTTCCGGCCACCGGCCCGCGTCGCACAGCCCCGCGTCCTCGGAGCTGCGGACGGTTGCACTGACGGACAGCGACAGCAACTGGACCTGAGCCGCTCCGTCGGAGGGCTCGTCGGGTCAGTCGGTCGCCTCGTCCAGCCCGTCCGGTCGGCTCTCGGGGTGACCGTGCTGGGGGTTCCGGGCCAGCACGTATCCGAGCTGGAACAGTGAATCGACCTTGTAGTCCTCACGCATGTCCGCTATGTGACGTGCCAGGGTGCGTTCGCTGATGCCGAGGCTTCTGGCTATGACGCGGTGACTGGTGCCCTTCAGCAGCAGATCGATGATCGTCTGTCGCAGGCGTGAGATGACTTCCTGGGGTACCGCCCGGGCGCCGTCGAATTCGAGTGCGCGGTTCCAGTTGCGCTCGAAGATCTCGGAGACCAGGTAGCTGATGATCGCCCTGTCGTGAATGAACGCGGCCACATTCAGGTCGTCGGCGACAGGAATGATGGCGGTACGTCGATCGACGACGATGAGTCGTGTGTACGGCTCGTCCAGCGTGCGGACCTGCCCGCCCGCGTCCGTGATCGCCAGGACGTAGTCCCTGGTGGCCGGGTGGTAGCGGGTGCTCGGGTGGTAGATCGTCCGGAACGTGGCGCCTCTCTGGAGGAGGGCCAGATCCCGGTCCCGACTGCTGGCAAGGGCCTCCGGGGGGCGAGGACCGCCCGGCTGCGCGGCCAGGAACTCCTCGGTGCAGCTGGTGGTCAGCTGGCCCAGCCGTTGGTTGATCAGCACTTTTCCGCGCACGTACTCGATGCTGCCGCCGGTCTGCTTCGGCGTGTGGAAAGCCTCGGTCAGGTCCTTCAGGTCGATCGGCAGTGCCTCGGCCCGGGAGAGCAGGTCGAGGGCCTTGCGCTGCCAGGAAGCGATGAGCCCGGACGAAAGCTGCTGGGGGTCCACGGCCACGAGGACGTTCGGATCGTCCGTGTCCGGTACCAGCAGGCCGATGTCGAGAAGCTCCTGAAGGTACTCGGCGTCGGTGGCATCCCGGTTTTCGGGCAGCAGGCGACCGTGGGTGTGCAGGATGTCGAGATACAGCTTGCGGGCATTATCCGAAAGGACGCCGAGACCGCCTGAGGTGAGTCCGGGATCGGCCGTCTCGCTCATCTGCGGCTCCCTGGTGTCGGATAGGGCTGTGTGAAGCCGGGGCTCCGACTTCGACGGGGATCTTGGACAGAGCCTTCGAGGGCCGGCATCGGTGTTTTCGATCTGCTGTTGCCCGCATCGAGCACTCTCTCACCAAACGCCGCGCCGCCGGCACCCCCCGACCAGAGGGAAACCGGCGGCGGGCGGCCGTCGTGCGAGGGGTCAGCGCTTGGGGCGCCAGACCACGAGGGCGCTGGAGTGCGGGGTGGGCGGCTGGTAGGGGACCAGGTCGCGGCGGTAGGAGGCGTGGATGGTGGCCTCGCGCTGCTGGAGCGCGGTGGCCGCGCCCTCCAGGGCGTCGGCCAGTTCGGCGATGCGGGACTGGAGGGCGGTGACCTGGTTCTCCAGCTCGATGATCCGCTTGATGCCGGCCAGGTTGATGCCCTCGTCCTGGGAGAGCCGCTGGACCTCGCGCAACTGCTGGATGTCGCGCGCGGAGTAGCGGCGGCCCCGGCCGGCGGTGCGGTCGGGGCAGACCAGGCCGAGCCGGTCGTACTGGCGGAGGGTCTGCGGGTGCAGACCGGAGAGCTCGGCGGCCACCGAGATCACGTAGACCGGGGTCTCCTCGGTGAGCACGTACTGGGGCTGCGGGGCGCTCCGGCGCGTGGTGCGGCGGGCGCCGCCACCGGGCAGGCCGTCACCGAGGCCGGGTCCGATGGGTTCGTCGGGGATCATCTGGTCGTCACGCTCCCTTCGCCGCTCTGAACAGGGCGGCTCGTGGGTCGTCGGAGGCGGTCGCCTCGCGGTACTGCTCCAGTGCGGTCAGCGCGTCGCCGGTGACGGTCTGGGGCACCACGACCTCCACGGTGACCAGCAGGTCGCCGCGGGTGCCGTCCTTGCGGGTGGCGCCCTTGCCGCGGGCCCGCAGGGTCAGGCCGTTGGCACTGCCCGGGGGCAGCTTGAGCTTCACCGACGGGCCGTTCAGGGTCGGCACCTCGATGGTGCCGCCGAGGGCGGCCTCGGGGAAGGTGACCGGGACGGTCACGGTCAGGTTGTCGGCCTTGCGCCCGAAGACGGGGTGCGAATCGACGTGCACGGTGACGTAGAGGTCGCCGGGCTGGCCGCCGCGCTCGCCCTGGGCGCCCTTGCCCTTGAGCCGGATCCGCTGGGCGTCCTGGACGCCGGCCGGGATCCGGACCTGCATGGTGCGGGCGGAGCTGGCCCGGCCGCTGCCGTGGCAGTCGGTGCACGGGTCGTCGACGATCATGCCGCGGCCGCGGCAGTCCCGGCAGGGCTCGGAGAGCGCGAAGGCGCCCTGGCCCCGGCTCACGGTGCCGGAGCCGACGCAGGTCGGGCAGACCCGCGGGGTGGTGCCGGACTTGGCGCCGGTGCCGTTGCAGAGGCGGCAGGGGGCCTGGCTGGTCATCCGCAGCGGGACGGTCGCACCGTCGACGGCCTCCTCGAAGGAGAGCGTCACCTCGGTCTCGACGTCGGAGCCGCGCCGCGGCTGGGCCTGGCGGCCGCCCCGGTTGAAGAGGCCGCCGAAGACGTCGCCGATCCCGCCGCTGCCGCCGCCGCCCTGGCTGCCGCTGAACAGGTCGCCGAAGTCGAAGCTGTAGCTGCCGGTGCCACCGGGGCCGCCGGCCCGGAAGCCGCCGTTGGCGAAGAGGCTGCGGGCCTCGTCGTACTCCTTGCGGCGCTTCTCGTCGGAGAGGACGTCGTACGCCTCGGAGATGTCCTTGAACCGCTCCTCGGCCTTGGTGTCGCCCTTGTTGGCGTCGGGGTGGAACTCGCGCGCCAGCTTGCGGTAGGTCTTCTTGATCTCTGTGGCGCTGGCGTCCTTCGGCACGCCGAGGACCTTGTAGTAGTCCTTCTCCACGTAGTCCTTGCCGCTCATGGCCGGCGCCACCTCCCGAGGTCCATCGTCACAGTGCTGTCAACGGTCGGAACCCGGCCAGTGGTGCCGGGGAACCTCGACAGCGCACTGCGGAGCCGTCCGCCGTACTGGCCGGCGTACGACTCCGCAGCGCAAGGGTTGTCAGCTGTCACCGGTGGTCAGCTGTCCGAGCCACCGTCGGCCTGGTCCTTCTTCTCCCCGCCCTTGGCGGTGTCGGCGTCCGGGCCGGGCGTGGTCTGGGTGCCCGGCTGGGGCTCCGCGACCGCGACCATCGCCGGGCGGATGATCCGCTCGCCGATCCGGTAGCCGGGCTGGAGGATCTGGACGCAGGTGTCCTCGGTGACCTCCGAGGAGTAGCTGTGCATCAGCGCCTCGTGCATGGTCGGGTCGAAGGGCTCGCCCTCCTTGCCGAACTGCTGCAGGCCCAGCTTGGCGACGACCGTCTCCAGCGACTCGGCGACGGACTTGAAGCCGCCCGTCACCTCGCCGTGGTCGCGGGCCCGGCCGATGTCGTCCAGGACCGGGATCAGCGACTCCAGGATGTTGGAGACGGCGATCTCGCGGACCGTCAGCCGGTCGCGCTCGACCCGCTTGCGGTAGTTCTGGTACTCGGCCTGGAGGCGCTGGAGATCGGCGGTGCGCTCGGCGAGCTGCTTGGCCGCAGCGTCCCCCGAGGTGGAGCCCGCGTCGGTGCCCTCGGCACCGGCCGCGGCGGCCTCCTCGGCGGCCTTGATCACGGCCTCCTCGGCGGCGGAGTCGTCGCCGGGCTCGGCACCCTGCGGCTTCTCCGTCATGCCGCACCACCCTTGGGCTTCTCGTCGTCCACGATCTCGGCGTCGACGACGTCGTCGTCCTTGGCACCGGCGTCACCGGCGTCGCCGGCCGCGCCCGCCGCACCGGCGGCGTCGGCGTTGGCGTAGAGCGCCTGGCCGAGCTTCTGGGCGGTGGTGGAGACCTTCTCCGAGGCCTCGCGGATCGCCGCGATGTCCTCGCCCTTCAGGGCCTCCTTGAGCTCGCCGATGGCGGTCTCGACCTCGGTCTTGACGTCGGCCGGGAGCTTGTCGGAGTTGTCGGCGATGAACTTCTCGGTGGAGTACACGAGCTGCTCGGCCTGGTTGCGGGTCTCCACGGCCTCGCGGCGCTTGTGGTCCTCCTCCGCGTACTGCTCGGCCTCGCGCATCATGCGCTCGATGTCGTCCTTCGGCAGCGCGGAGCCGCCGGTGACGGTCATCTTCTGCTCCTTGCCGGTGCCGAGGTCCTTCGCGCCGACGTGCATGATGCCGTTGGCGTCGATGTCGAAGGTGACCTCGATCTGGGGCAGGCCGCGGGGGGCCGGCGGCAGGCCGGTCAGCTCGAACATGCCGAGCTTCTTGTTGTACGCCGCGATCTCGCGCTCGCCCTGGTAGACCTGGATCTGCACGGACGGCTGGTTGTCCTCGGCCGTGGTGAAGATCTCGGAGCGCTTGGTCGGGATCGTGGTGTTGCGCTCGATCAGCTTGGTCATGATGCCGCCCTTGGTCTCGATGCCGAGGGACAGCGGGGTGACGTCGAGCAGCAGGACGTCCTTGACCTCGCCCTTGAGGACACCGGCCTGGAGCGAGGCGCCGATGGCGACGACCTCGTCCGGGTTGACGCCCTTGTTGGCGTCCTTGCCGCCGGTCAGCTCGCGGACGAGCTCGGCGACGGCCGGCATCCGGGTCGAGCCGCCGACGAGGACGACGTGGTCGATCTCGGAGAGGGCGATGCCCGCGTCCTTGATGACGTTGTGGAACGGGACCTTGCAGCGCTCCAGCAGGTCCGAGGTGAGCTGCTGGAACTGGGCCCGGGTGAGCTTCTCGTCCAGGTGCAGCGGGCCCTCGGCGGAGGCCGTGATGTAGGGCAGGTTGATCGAGGTCTCGGAGGACGAGGACAGCTCGATCTTGGCCTTCTCGGAGGCCTCGCGCAGACGCTGCAGGGCCATCTTGTCCTTGGACAGGTCGACACCGTGGCCGGCCTGGAAGACCTTGACCAGGTGGTCGACGACCTTCTGGTCCCAGTCGTCGCCACCGAGGTGGTTGTCACCGTTGGTGGCCTTCACCTCGACGACCCCGTCGCCGATCTCCAGCAGCGAGACGTCGAAGGTGCCGCCGCCGAGGTCGAAGACCAGGATGGTCTGGTCGTCCTTGTCCAGGCCGTAGGCCAGGGCGGCCGCGGTCGGCTCGTTGACGATGCGCAGGACGTTGAGGCCCGCGATCTCACCGGCCTCCTTGGTCGCCTGGCGCTCGGAGTCGGAGAAGTACGCCGGGACGGTGATGACGGCGTCGGTGACCGTCTCGCCCAGGTAGGACTCGGCGTCGCGCTTCAGCTTCTGCAGGATGAAGGCGCTGATCTGCTGCGGGTTGAAGTCCTTGCCGTCCAGCCCGATCTTCCAGCTGGTGCCCATGTGGCGCTTGACCGAGCGAATGGTGCGGTCCACGTTGGTGACCGCCTGGCGCTTGGCCACCTCGCCGACGAGCACCTCGCCGTTCTTGGCGAAGGCGACGACGGACGGCGTGGTCCGCGCGCCCTCGGCGTTCGTGATGACGGTGGGCTCGCCACCCTCCAGAACGCTGACGACCGAGTTCGTCGTGCCGAGGTCGATGCCGACCGCGCGTGCCATCGTAAATACCTCCACGGAAGAGTTGAGCTTTACGGGCTCAAGGATGCATGACAGGCCGGGGCACGTCAACAGCTATGAGTCCGCCTCGCTCAACTTTGGTGAGCCGAGGGCTGAGCCGACCGCTGCCGCGGCACGGCCGGGATGTCGCCGGGACACGGCCGGGGGTGCCCCGAGCGTGCGCTCACGTGACTGCCGCCATACCTTGAGCATCTTCAGGAGTAGTGGTGCCCGGCGGTAATGTCCGGGCCGTCGGCCCAGGAAGTTACCGACGAGTACACTGCCCCGGAGACACTGCACACCCGCAACAAGCAAGCCGCAGGAGACGGAGAGCCGATGCAGCTAGCAGCGATCGTCATCTCGCTGGTCACGTTCGTGGTCGGCACCGCGCTCGCCGCTCGTGCGGCGCTTTACATCTACCGGGTGGTGCGGACCGGCCAGCCGGACGCCACCCGCTTCGGGCAGCCCGCCCAGCGAGTGAAGACCGTGGCCGTCGAGTTCGTCGGCCACACCAGGATGAACCGCTGGGGGATCGTCGGCGTCGCCCACTGGTTCGTCGCGGTCGGCTTCTTCACCCTGGGCCTGACCCTGCTCACCGCGTTCTTCCAGCTGTTCGACGCCGAGTTCGTGCTGCCGGTGCTCGGCGGCTGGCTGCCGTACGAGCTGTTCACCGAGCTGGTCGGCACCTTCACCACGCTGGGCATCGCCGCCCTGATCGTGATCCGCCTGCTGAGCCTGCCCGGCCGGGCGGGCCGCAAGTCCCGCTTCGCCGGCTCGATCGCCTGGCAGGCCTTCTACGTCGAGTACACGATCCTCGGCATCGGCCTGTGCATCATGATCCTGCGCGGCCTGGAGGGCGCGCTGGAGGGCGTCGGCTCCTACGAGGCCAAGTACCTGATCTCCTACCCGCTGGTGGCGGCCTTCCGCGGCCTGTCCCACGGGACCCTGGAGAACCTGGTCTACATCTTCGCGATGCTGAAGATCTGCACCTCCTTCGCCTGGGCGATCACCATCGGCATCAACCCCTCGATGGGCGTCGCCTGGCACCGCTTCCTGGCCTTCTTCAACATCTACTTCAAGCGCGCGGAGGACGGCTCCACCGCGCTCGGCGAACTGCGCCCGATGACCAGCGGCGGCGCGCCGATCGACTTCGAGGACCCGGCCGACGACGCCGTCTTCGGCGTCTCCCAGGTCGAGCACTTCTCCTGGAAGGGCATCCTCGACTTCTCCACCTGCACCGAGTGCGGCCGCTGCCAGTCGCAGTGCCCGGCCTGGAACACCGGCAAGCCGCTCTCGCCGAAGCTGCTGATCATGAGCCTGCGCGAGCACGCCTTCGCCAAGGCCCCGTACCTCCTGGCCGGCGGCGGCAAGGACATGGAGGGCGAGGAGAAGGCCACCGCCGAGCAGCTGGCGGACGTCCCGGCGGCCGCCCTGGCCGAGGCCGAGCGCCCGCTGATCGGCACCGCCGAGGAGAACGGCGTCATCGACCCGGACGTGCTGTGGTCCTGCACCACCTGCGGCGCCTGCGTCGAGCAGTGCCCCGTCGACATCGAGCACATCGACCACATCGTCGACATGCGCCGCTACCAGGTCATGATCGAGTCCTCGTTCCCCACCGAGGCCGGCACCATGCTCAAGAACCTGGAGAACAAGGGCAACCCCTGGGGCATGGCCACCAAGGCGCGCCTCGACTGGGTCAAGGAGCTCAAGAAGGAGACCGGCATCGAGGTGCCGGTGATCGGTGAGGACATCGACCCCGCCGAGGTCGAGTACCTGTACTGGGTGGGCTGCGCCGGTGCCCTGGAGGACCGGGCGAAGAAGACCACCAAGGCCTTCGCCGAGCTGCTGCACACCGCGGGCGTGAAGTTCGCGATCCTCGGCAAGGAGGAGTCCTGCACCGGTGACTCCGCCCGCCGCCTGGGCAACGAGTTCCTCTTCCAGATGCTCGGCGCGCAGAACGTCGAGACCCTGAACGCCGCGCTGGAGGACGCCCCGGTCAAGCGGATCGTGGCGACCTGCCCGCACTGCTTCAACACCATCGCCAACGAGTACCCGCAGCTGGGCGGCCACTTCGAGGTCATCCACCACACCCAGCTGCTGCAGCACCTCATCGACGAGGGCAAGCTCGTGCCGGTCAACCCGGTCGAGGGCCTGATCACGTACCACGACCCCTGCTACCTGGGCCGGCACAACAAGGTCTACAGCCCGCCGCGCGAGATCATGGACAAGGTCCCCGGTCTGCGCCAGCAGGAGATGCACCGCCACAAGGAGCGCGGCTTCTGCTGCGGCGCCGGCGGCGCGCGGATGTGGATGGAGGAGCGCATCGGCAAGCGGATCAACACCGAGCGCGTGGACGAGGCGCTGTCCCTCAACCCGGACATCGTCTCCACCGCCTGCCCGTTCTGCCTGGTGATGCTCTCCGACTCGGTGAACGGCAAGAAGAACGAGGGCGCGGCCAAGGAGCACCTGAAGGTCGTCGACGTCGCCCAGCTGCTGCTCGACTCGGTCAAGGCGGTCCCGCCGGCCGAGGCCGAGGAGCCGCAGACGGTCGACGCCTGAGCGGCGTCCCGCCCGAGGGGCCGTGAACCGGCCCGGTTGTTCGACAGTTCTGCAACAACCGCCCGGCCCGGGGGGTGCCACCGGCATCCGCCCGGGCCGGGCTTTTCCGGTGACCGCCCGGGGCTTTTCCGGTGACCGATCCGGGTTCTCCCGCCCGGCGCCCGGTCCAGTCCCGGGCGCCGAGGTCAGGACCACCGGGCGGCGCTCCTGTCAGAAGGAAATACAGTAGGCGCCGGACCGGCCGTGCGCCGGTCGATCCGTTCCGGCCCCCGGAACGGCGTACACCACACCGACGGAGGTATCGGCCCGCCGGGCCGGGCCGCACAGAGCACAAGGGGAACAGCGCAGACCATGACCGAGGCGATCATGCTGGTCGGTGGTAAGGGCACGCGACTGCGTCCGCTGACCACCCACACCCCCAAGCCCATGCTGCCGGTGGCAGGCGTCCCGTTCATCGCGCACCAGCTGGCGCGCGCGGCGGCGGCCGGGGTCACCCGGGTGGTGCTCGCCACCTCCTACCTCGCCGAGGTCTTCGAGGACCACTTCCAGGACGGCACCCCCTACGGCATCGAGCTGGTCTACCTGACCGAGCGCGAGCCGCTCGGCACCGGCGGGGCCATCCGCAACGCGGCCACCGGGCTCACCTGCGGCCCCGACGAGCCGGTCCTGGTCTTCAACGGCGACATCCTCTCCGGCGTCGACATCGCCGCCCTGCGCGACGGCCACGTGGCCGCCGGGGCCGACGTCACCCTGCACCTCACCCGGGTCGAGGACCCGCGCGCCTTCGGCCTCGTCCCGACCGACGAGCACGGCCGGGTGCTGGAGTTCCTGGAGAAGCCGGAGACGCCGGAGCAGATCGTCACCGACCAGATCAACGCCGGCTGCTACGTCTTCACCCGCTCCGTGATCGACCGCATCCCGACCGGCCGCGAGGTCTCCGTCGAGCGCGAGACCTTCCCCGAGCTGCTGGCCACCGGGGCGCTGCTGCGCGGCGTCGTCGACACCTCGTACTGGCTCGACCTCGGCACCCCGGCCGCCTTCGTCCGCGGCTCGGCCGACCTCGTGCTCGGCAAGGTCGACTCGCCCGCCGTCCCCGGCCCGACCGGCGACGCCCTGCTGCTGCCCGGCTCGACCGTCCGGCACGGCGCGGTGCTCAGCGGCGGCACCGTGGTCGCCGAGGGCGCGGTGGTCGAGGCCGGCGCCATCGTCGAGGGCAGCGTGATCCTGCCCGGTGCCGTCATCGGCGCCGACACCCTGGTCAAGGACTCGATCGTGGGCGCCTTCGCGACCATCGGCGACCGCACCGCGCTGGACGGCGCGGTGATCGGTGACGGCGCGATCGTGGAGTCCGACAACGAGCTGCCGAACGGCATCCGGATCGCCTGCGGCACCCTGCTGCCGGTCGGCGCCGTCCGCACCTCGGCCGGCCCGGGCGGGTGCCCGGCCGGGACCAGCGCCGCGGCCTCCGTGCACGGGCCGAAGGTGGCCGTGGGGCAGTAGCGCCCCGCCGTGACCCCGCGGCAGTAACAGGCTCGCTGCAAACCGGAACCGGTCCGGTGCCCGGCCACCGGGGCGCCCGCCGGGCGGGTACCTTCGGAACGTGGCTGGCAATCGATACGACAGCGGTCAGGGCGCCGACCCCCGTGGCGGGTGGTCGGCGCCCCCGCAGCAGCAGGCGGCGCCCGGGGGGTACGGGCCGACGGACGGGCCGGAGTACTTCACCGGCCCGCAGCAGGGCCCCGGCGGCCCGTCCGCCCCGCAGGGCCCGACGGACCCGTACGGTCCCGGTCCCCGCTCCCCGTACGCCTCGCAGCAGGACCCGTACGGCGGGCAGCGGGACCCGTACGCGGGGCAGCAGCCCTACCCGGGGCAGCCGGGGCAGCCCTACGGCGGGCCGCAGCGGGACCCGTACGCGGCCGACCACCCCGGTCACACCCGGGCCTTCCCGGTCGGCGCCGACCCGTACGCGGGCGACCCGTCCTCCTATGCTCCGGAGCAGCCGCCGTACCCCGACGGCTACGGGGAGCAGGGCCGGGCCCAGGGTTACGGCGACGACAACGTCGCCGTCTACCGGGCCGGCGGCCAGTCCGCACCGCAGGCCACCGGGCCGAGGCCGAGCTGGCGCGAACTGCTGACCGGACTCTTCCGCACCCCCACCGCGATCTTCGACCGCACCCGCGACCACCAGGTCTGGCTGCCCGCCGTCACGGTCTCCCTGCTGTACGGCGCCCTCGCCGTGCTCGGCCTCGGCATGACCCGCGACGACGTGGTCAACTCGACCTTCACCGTGGCGCTCACCGCGCTGCTGGCGGCGGCGATCGGCTTCACCCTGGCCGGCGCCATGCTCGGCGGGGTCACGTACGCGCTGGCCCGGCAGTTCGGCGGCGACGGCCCGTGGCAGTCCACGGTCGGCCTGGCCGTGCTGATCGGCTGGGTCACGGACGCGCCCCGGCTGCTGCTGGCGCTGGTACTGCCGGCCGACAACCTGCTGGTCCAGGCGGTCGGCTGGGCCACCTGGCTGCTCTGCGCCTTCCTGCTGACCAGCATGGTCCGCCGGGTGCACGACCTGCCCTGGGGCAAGGCGGCCGGTGCGGCGGCGCTGCAGCTGCTGGCGCTGCTGGTGCTGATCAAGCTGCCGACCCTCGGCTGACCCCGTCCCCCTCCCGGGCGCGCCCCCGGACCTCGGGGACAATGGAGCACGGGCCTCGCCTCGCGGGGCCCGTTGCCGTTGCCCGGGCCGTCCCGTCCGGGCCGCGCTGTTCGTCCTGTCCAGTCCACCCTCACCCGCACGGAGCCAGGCATGACCCTCCCCACCACGCACGTCAGCTTCCCGGCCGGGGCGGTGACCGGCGAGTCGACGGTGCTCGCGGTGCACCCGCTGGACGGCGGCCGGTACGCCGTGGTCACCGGGGCGACGCCGTTCCACCCGCTCGACCACACCTGGCCCGACCAGCCCGCCGACCTCGGCACGCTCACCGTGGACGGCGTCGAGCTGGCCGTCGTCGACTGCCTCACCGGTGCGGTCGGTCCGGACGGCGGCCCGGTGCTGGTCGGCGCCGACATCCCGGTCCGGCGCGGCGACGAGGAGTGGTCCTGGCTGGTCCTGCACGTCCTCGCGGCCGACCCGGGCGACATCGTCGGCCGGACCGCCGCCCTCGCCGTCGACGCCGGCCGGCGGGGGGCGCTCAGCGCCTCTCACAGCGGCTGCCACCTGCTCGCCCTCGCCCTCAACGAGGCGCTCGCACCGCGCTGGCGCAAGGACCCGGGCCGCACCGACGCCTTCGGCCACCCGGACTTCGACAGCCTCGCCATGGCGAGCTCGGTGATGGACACCGAGGCGAGCACCGACACCTACCGGCTCGGCAAGTCGCTGCGCAAGAAGGGCTTCACCGCCGAGGCCACCGAGGAGTTCCCGGCCCTCGCCGACGCCCTCCCCGAGCTGACCGAGGCCGTCAACCGCCGGCTGGCCGGCTGGGTCGCCGCCGACGCCCCGGTGCGCATCGACGTCCCCGGTCCGGAGCTGACCGCCCGCCGCGAGTGGCACTGCGAGCTGCCCGAGGGCGCGGCGCGGATCTTCTGCGGCGGCACCCATCTGCACCACCTGGGCGAGCTGGCCGAGCTCCGCACCGAGCTGCGGCTCTCCGAGGACGGCAGCGAGCTGGTCGCCGTCACCCGCCCGAAGCGGGCCTGACACGGCGGCGGGCGGCCACCCCGTCCAGGGTGGCCGCCCGCGTCCTGCTCGCCGCTCGTGTGGTTCGTGTTGCTCGCGTCGCTTGTGTCGCTCGCGTTGCTCGTGTTGCCGCTCAGACCTTGGAGCGGTGGAAGTTCAGGAAGGAACGGGACGGCGTCGGGCCGCGCTGCCCCTGGTAGCGCGAGCCGTAGCGCTCCGAGCCGTACGGGTGCTCCGAGGGCGAGGAGAGCCGGAACAGGCAGAGCTGCCCGATCTTCATCCCCGGGTAGAGCTTGATCGGCAGGGTCGCGACGTTCGACAGCTCCAGCGTGACGTGCCCGCTGAACCCGGGGTCGATGAAGCCCGCCGTGGAGTGCGTCAGCAGACCGAGCCGGCCCAGGCTGGACTTGCCCTCCAGCCGCGAGGCGACGTCGTCGGGCAGCGTGATGACCTCGAAGGTCGACGCCAGCACGAACTCGCCCGGGTGCAGGATGAACGCGTCCTCGCCCTCCGGCTCGACCAGCCGGGTCAGGTCCGGCTGCTCCTCGGAGGGGTCGATGTGCGGGTAGCGGTGGTTCTCGAAGACCCTGAAGAAGCGGTCCAGTCGCACGTCGATGCTCGACGGCTGGACCATCGCGGGGTCGAACGGATCGATCACCACCCGGCCGTTGTCGATCTCGGCCCGGATGTCCTTGTCAGAGAGCAGCACGCTTCGAGGTTACGTGCACGATGCGGCCCCGGACGAATCGCCCGGGGCCGCACCCGTCACATCTCTCCCCTGACCACCCTCGTCAGGCGAGGAACTCCGCGGCCTCCAGCCGCAGCGCCCGGGCCAGTTGCGGCTCGGACAGCTCCCGTACGTCGGCCAGCACCGAACTCCTCAGCCGCCCGCACTGCGGGCACCGGATCAGCCGGCCCGGCCCCAGCCGGCCGGGCCCGAGATTCTGCATCGGGAACGTGGTGGTGCTGAACAGGTGCCCCTCGGCACAACGAACGACGGCGCGCTGCTCCATCGATCCCCTTCCCATCCTTACCCCGGTACTCACCCGTACTCGTCGCCCCGAACGGCGGAGCCCCCGGGACCAGCGTCACATTAGGGGAAGTTCCGGACATTCCACACCAAGGCTCGCCGCCCGCACCCACCCGCCGGGGCAGTCTCACGCGGCCCACACAGTACGCCTCCGCCCCCACCCCGCGCGGCTCCGCCACGACCTCCGGCCACCTGTGCAACGACCGGGACGGATGGGGTACAGTGAAGGCAGATCGAGCGTCTCTGACGACTCGTCAGGCGGGCGTAGTTTAATGGTAGAACATGAGCTTCCCAAGCTTATAGCGCGAGTTCGATTCTCGTCGCCCGCTCCATAGGTAAAGCCGCAGGTCACTGACCTGCGGCTTTCGTGTTGTCCGGGCCGGTTCGACCCCGTCTCCGGCCCGGCGCACGACGGGGGCGGAGGAACGGGCCGCAGCCGATCCGGGGGGCCGTGCAGAGCGCCGCCGGGGTGGTGGGGGAGGCCCGGATCCGCTCCGCTGCGGTGGCAGTTGAAGGTCCTTCGGCGGTGTGCGTCGGCAGGCTACCGTTGGGCCGGATGCAACAGGTCGGGGCATTGGAGAACCTCTGCCTCACGGAGGACCGGGGGGTGGGTGCGGTGGATCCGTTGTCGTTGTCGATGGTGACGGCTTTCCTGGGCGCGGCCGGTGCGGGGATGGCCAACGAGGCGGGGAAGCGGGCCTGGGAGACGGTGGGCGGGCTGGTGGCCCGGGTGGTGGGGCGTGAGGTGCCGGCGCCGGTGGGGCAGGCCGAGCGGGAGTCGGTGGCGGGGCTGCTCGTGGCGGAGGCGCAGCGCAGCCCCGAGCAGGCGAGGGCGCTCGCCGCTGTGATGAGTGGGCGAGGCGCCGGTGAGGCGGCGGCGCACGGGGTGCCGCGGCTGCTGCCGGCCTCGGCGCGCTTCTTCACCGACCGGAAGGGCCCGCTGGCGCTGCTGGACCGGGAGGCGGACCGCAAGCCCGACGGTCTGCCGAAGGTGGCCGTGCTGCACGGTCCGGCGGGAATCGGTACCAGTGCGCTCGCCTTCCACTGGGGCGGCCGCGAGGCGGGCCGGTTCCCGGACGGGACCTTGTACATGGACCTCCGGGGCGGTTCGGTGAGCACCGCCCCGACGGCCGCGACGGTCCTGCGGCATTTCCTGCTGCGCCTGGGGGTGCCGGCGGAGTACGTGCCGCCCGCCGTGGAGGACCGGGTCGACCTCTTCCGCTCCCTGCTGTCCGGCCGGCGGCTGCTGGTGGTGCTCGACCACGCGCAGTCGGCGGCCCAGGTCGGTCCGCTGATCACGGCGGCGCCCGGGGTGTTCACCCTGATCGTCGCCCGTCGTCCGCTCACCGGGTTGGACGCGGTCACCGTCTCCGTCGGTCCGCTGTCCGACAAGGACGCCAAGCGGCTGCTGGCCGAGCTGGCGGGACGGTCCGCCATGGTGACGGCCCGCGCCACGGTTCCCTCGGTGCTGGAGCGGTGCGCCGGCTCCCCGTTCGCGCTGCGAGCCATGGCTCCGTACTTGGCGACGGGGCAGGTCGGCGGCGGTGATCCGGCCGATCCCCTGCCGGCGGGGAGTCCCCTGCCGCCGGTGCGGGCCGTCGCCGAGGAGGCCTACCGGCGGCTCGGGGCGGAGGCGGCGCGGATCTACCGGCTCGGGTCGCTGCGGCCGTGGCCCTCGCTGAGCGCGGCCGTGGTGGCGGTGACGGCCGAGGTTCCGGAGGACGACGCCGAGCGGGCGCTGGCCGAACTGGCGGAGCTCCAGCTGCTGGAGAGCACCGGCGACGGTCGCTACCGGTACCGGCCGGCGGTGCGTGCGCACGCGGAGGAGGCCGCGGCCCGCGAGGACGGCCTGGCGGGGTGCGCCGCGGCCGTGGCCCGCGCCGCGGACTGGTACCTGCGGTTCGCCGTCCGCGCCGACTACGCGGCGTTGAAGGAACGTTGGCACCTCGGCCCGCTGTACGCCGAGCTGGGTCCGGGGCCGTACGAGGACGAGGGCGCGGCGGTCGCCGCGCTGGTCGCCGAGGTGGGCAACCTGGTGGAAGCCGTGCTCGCCGCCGAGGAGTTCGGCCGCTCCGACACCGTCTGCCAGACCGTCGAGGCGCTCTGGGCCGTGCAGTTGAAGGCCGGCTGCCACGATGTGCTGCTGCCCGCGCTGCGGGCCGGGGCCCGTACGGCCGGTCGGCACTGCCCGGGGACCCGGACGGCCGGCCGGATGCACATCCAACTCGCCTTCGCCCTGATGGAGTTGCGGCAGGACGAGGAGGCGGAACGCGAGCTGCTGACGGCCGCGGAGGACGAGGCCCGGGCCGGGCACGTGCGTGGCCGGGCGACGGCGGTCGAGTCGCTGGGACTGCTGCGGCTGCGGCAGTGGCGCTTCGGGCCTGCCCTGGAGTGCTTCGAGGAGGCGGACGGGCTGCTGGACCGGATCGGCCCGGCCGACGACGGCGCTGCCGATGTGCCGCGGGCCCGCGCGCTGCTGCACCGGCACCGCGGGCGGGCACTGAGGGGCCTCGGCCGGTTCGACGAGGCGGAGCAACGGCTCGCCACCGCAAGGGAGTTCTTCCGCGACAGCGGTGAGCGCTACAACACCGCCCGGGTGCTGACGGATCTCGCCGAGCTCCACCTCGACACGGCCGACCGTACCGGGGCGCTGCCACTGATCGACGAGGCTGCCGTGCTGCTGGGTCGGGAGAACGCCACGGTGCACCTCACCTACCTGGCCGGGCTGCGCGCCCAGTGCCTCCCCGATCACCTTCCCGATCAACCGTGACGCGGACCCGCGCCAGGTGGGTGCCGGTCCTGACGGTCAGGGTGGTGGGCGCCGGTGCCACGGTCCCGGCTCCGGTGTGCAGTCGTGCGAGCAGCGCAGAGGCGTGCACGGCCGGGTCGCCGGCGGTGTCGGAGGTCAGCCTGCACCGCAGTCCGCCGCGGTGCAGCACCTCGCACTCGCGAGGGCCGGTGACGTAGGCGGCGAGTGAGGCGGACCGGTACCGGTCGAGCACCTCGGCCGCCCACTCCTGGGGCGAGCCGAAGCGGGGGTCGTCGGGCTCGCCGTACCGGAGGACGACGTCGGCCGACTCCAGGGCACCGGGATCGAGGGTGTCCTCGTGCACGGCGAGGTGGCCCTCGCCCTCGGCGCCGTCCGGTTCGTACCGGGGCTCGGCGAAGCGCAGCACGGCGATGGTGCCGTCCGCGGTGGTGCGGGTGAGCACGCGCAGGGGCGCGGTGCGGAGCGGCGGTTCGTACGGCGGCAGCGGCAGCGGGTCGAGCACGGCCGGGGCAGCCGGCTCGGTGATGCCGATCAACTCGTAGAAGAGGCTGCGCAGCAGGACGGCGGAGCGCCCCGGCGCCGAGCTGGTCAGCTCGTTCGGCCCGTCGAGGGGGCGGTGTTCGCTCAGCAGCCTGTCCAACTGGGGCGACAGCGCCCGGTACGGATCGAGTCGGGGTGCGGATCGGACGAACGCCGCGACGGGTGACTCCGTCCCGAGGGCCTCCGGGTCGGCGGCGCCCAGCAGTACGGGTGTGCCGCAGGCGGCGGCGTAGTAGCTGACCGAACCGAAGTCGCCCAGGACCACGTCCGCGGCGATCAGGGCCTGGCGCCAGCCTTCGAGCGGGTCGACGAGGGCGAGCCCGGCCCGACGGGCCCTGTCCAGCCAGAGGCGGATCTGGCCGGGGCCGTGGCCGTGCCAGATGTTCGGGTGGAGGACGGCCGCCACCCGGTACTCGTCGGTGGGGAGTTCGGAGGTCAGCCGGGGCAGCAGGAGCGGGAGGACGTCCTCGGGGCCGGAGTCACCGAAGAGCGAGGTCGGGTTCCAGGTGGAGTTCAGCAGGACGAGGCGCTGCCCGGGATGCACCCCGAGGGCCCGCCGGTACCGGTCCCGGTGGTGCCGGGCGGCGAGGATGCGGTCGAAGCAGGGGTCGCCGGCCAGTACGGCGGTCGGCACGGCCTCGGGGCAGGACTTGGCGAGCCGGTCGATCTGCTCGGGGTGGGAGAAGACCATGGCGTCCGCGATCGGGGCGCCTCCGGTGGTGAGGATCCACTCCGGCCCGAGCCCGAACACGGCGTCCGGCGTCCGGCGTCCGGCGTCCGGCGCTGTCAGCGTCTTATTGTATCCGACGCCGTGCGAGAGAACTGTCAACTTGCCTTTGACATCGCTGAGTTGGCCGCCGAAGCTCGCCGATATCGCCAGGTCCACGGGAGTCGAGAGGGCCTGCTCCCAGGGCAGGACCGGGACGCCCGTCGACGCCAGCAGCTCCGCCACACCCGACTGGAACGGCGACGAGCCGGTGCAGGTCGCCAGCACCTGGAGTCGCAGGTCGTCGCGGAACAGTGGAAGCACATCGATCAGCCGCGTCGCCGCCGTCACGTTGTGGACGATCAGCAGGACCCGCCGGCACCGTCCGCGGGTGGCCCACCGGGCCGCGTCGGGCCCCACCGGTACGCGAATCCAGTGCTTCAGATCCTCGACCACACTGCCTCCCAGCCCTTCCGGTTCGAGACCTCTGCGGCCGCCGTCGCCGATCTTGGAATCGGAACTGCCAACGTATCGCGCCGAGAGGTGGACTCCTCGGCGGTCCTGCCGCGCGAGCCGGTCGGGGCGAGGTGAAGGGCGGGACGAGGGGCGGGTTCAGGGGCGGGGGTAGAGGCGGAGGAAGGCCTGGACTCCGGTGGTGACGGTGGCGCGGAGGGCGGCGTCGGAGATGGGGACGGCGCCGTAGAAGGACTGGTCGGCCGCGCCGCTGAAGGTGAGCAGGGTGAAGTGGGTGGCGGCGAGGTCGGGGTCGTCGAGGGCGAGCAGGTGCTGGGAGGCGAGGCGGGTGAGGTGGTCGGCGAGGTCCCGCTGGGAGGCGAGTGGGCCGGCGGCGAGCCAGGCGGCGAGGACGTCGGGCGGGATGTTGCCGGCTTCGGCGCGGATGGTGCGGCCGAGGGCATAGTGCTCGCCGGCGGCGAGCACGGCCTTGGCGCGGTCGACGGCGAAGGCGGTGAGGTCGGCCTCCAGGTCGACGATCTTGTGCAGATGGCGGTCGGCCAGGCCGGCGATGATCTCGGTGAGTTCGCCGGCGGTCTCCAGGGCGACGGAGAGGAAGAGCTTCTCCTTGTCGCCGAAGTGGTTGTAGATGGTGCGCTTGGACACGCCGGCCTCGGAGGCGATGGCGTCGACGCTGGCCCGGGTGTAGCCCTCGCGGCCGAACACCGTGCTCGCCGCGCGGGCGATGGCCCGGCGCTTCTCGGGCATGCGGCGTGAGCCGGTGGTCGCTGCCGGGTTCGCTGTGCTCATCGGGCGGGTCCCCTCCTCGGCGTGTTGCACTACCCGGTGCAGTTTACCTGGAGGGGTGTGAAGTGCGGACGGTGGTGAGCGCGGCAAAAAGGGGCGGCGACAAGGGGCGCGGCGACAAAGGGGCGACAACAGGGGCCCGGAAAGCAGGGAGGCGCGGAGCGAGTCCCCCCGGACCCGCTCCGCGCCGCGTCACGCGCGGCTGTTCGCCGCTCCCCCCGACCACCCCGGACTCCACCGTCCCCCCTGGCACCGCTCTCCGGCGAGAGCGTTCCGCACAGGCCCGGCAGGCCCCCTTTGTTGTGGGGCGTCGTTGATCGTTACCGTAACAAACCGCTTGGTTGGTTTGTCAATACCTCGAATCCATGAAACATCCACAATCGGGGATGTCCGTCCGGTTGGCAAGGGGTGGCCGGGG
>NZ_JZWY01000096.1:0-865 GCF_000966955.1 Streptomyces sp. NRRL S-495 | reverse complement strand
GTTGGCAAGGGGTGGCCGGGGGCAAGCGGAAGCGGCTGGTGGGGTCGGTCGTTCGGGTGCCGGAGGATTCCGGCCGGTGTACGACGCGCCGCCCGTTCGGAATCCGATATTCCGAACGGAATGTCGGTATTAGCTGCCGTCAGCGCAGCAGACGGCGTTCCTTGGCGACCGCCACCGCGCCCGCGCGGGTATCGACGCCCAGCTTGTCGTAGATCCGGCCCAGGTGGGTCTTCACCGTCGCCTCGCTGATGAACAGCGCCCGGGCGATCTCCCGGTTGCCGAGCCCCTGGGCGAGCTGGGCGAGGATCTCCGTCTCGCGCTCGGTGAGCTGCGGTGCCGGGGCCCGCATCTGCGCCATCACCCGGGAGGCGACCGGCGGCGAGAGCACCGTGCGGCCCTGGGCGGCCGAGTGCACCGCGGCGAACAGCTCCTCCGGCCGTTCGGCCTTCAGCAGGTAGCCGGTCGCGCCCGCGCCGATCGCCCGGGTGATGTCGGCATCGGTGTCGTACGTGGTCAGCACCAGGACGTGCGGTGCCTCGGGCGCGGCGGTGATCCGCCGGGTGGCCTCCACCCCGTCGATGCCGTCGCCGAGCTGGAGGTCCATCAGCACCACCTGCGGGGCCAGCCGGGCCGCGAGGTCGACCGCCTCCTCGCCGCTGCTCGCCTCGCCGACCACCTCGATGTCGCCGGCGCTGGCCAGCAGGGCGAGCAGACCGGCCCGGACCACCGCGTGGTCGTCGCAGACCAGCAGCCGGACCGGGGACGGGGCGGGGGTGGGGTTCATCGGACGGCTCCTGGGCCCTGGCGACGGTCGGGGGCGGTGGGGGTGTCGGGGGAGTCGGGCGTGGGGGGAGTGGCGGGGGTG
>NZ_JZWY01000095.1:0-28787 GCF_000966955.1 Streptomyces sp. NRRL S-495 | reverse complement strand
TGGCGGGGGTGAGGGTGAGCGGGACCGCGGCCGAGACCACGGTGCCCTCGCCGGGGGCGCTCTCCACGGTCAGGGTCCCACCGAGCTGGCGCAGCCGGGCCCGCATGGCGGGCAGGCCGTGGCCCCGGCTCCCGGTGGCGGCGGTGTCGTCGGGGGAGAAACCGCGGCCGTCGTCGGCGATGTCCAGGACGGCCTGGTCGCCGAGGAAGGAGAGGGTGAGGGCGGCGGCCGAGGCCCCGGCGTGCTCGCGGACGTTGGCGAGCGCGCCCTGGGCGATCCGCAGCAGCGCGGACTGCGCGGCCGCCGGGAGCGGCACGGGCGCGCCGTCCAGGTGGAAGCGGACCGGCAGCCCGCTCTCGGCGGACTCCCGTTCGGCGAGCGAGCGCAGCGCCCGGTCGAGGGTGCGGCCGTCGGCGAGTTCGGCGGGCGCGAGGTCGTGGACGAAGCGGCGGGCCTCGGCGAGGTTCCGGGCGGCCACCGCGGCGGCGGTCCGGACGTGTCCCCGGGCGGTCGCCGGGTCGCCGTCCCAGGTGCGGTCGGCGGCCTGGAGCAGCATCTGCTGGCTGGACAGGCCCTGGGCGAGGGTGTCGTGGATCTCCATGGCGAGCCGTTCGCGCTCGGCCAGCGTGCCCTCCCGCCGTTCGGTGGCGGCGAGTTCGCGCCGGGTGCGGACCAGGTCGGCGATCAGCGCCCGCTGCCGTTCGGCCTGCCGCTCCATGTAGAGGAAGACGCCGGTGGCCAGCGCGGCGACGGCGGGCGGCAGCAGGAGGAGATTGGCGTCGGTCGCGCCCGGCAGCCGGACCTCGCCGACCACCACCAGCAGGGTGAGCGCCGCCACCAGGGGGATGGCCGCGGGCGTGGGCAGCGTGCGCAGGGCCGTGTAGACCAGCGGCACGGCGCACCAGGAGAAGCTCGGCGCGAGCAGCACCAGGACCACCCAGAGCACGGTCACCACGGCCAGCGGCCAGGCGGGTCGGCGCTGTCCGGGGGCGGGCGGGCGGCGGTGGGCCAGCCAGGAGCCGAGCGGCTGGACGACGGCCAGGGCGATGCTCAGGCCGAGCACCCAGGGGATGCGCGGATTGCCCGGGTGGTGGGTGAGGAAGCGGCTCAGCGAGGTGGCGAGCAGCAGCAGGAACGCGGAGTCGAGCAGGACGGCCAGCCGGCCGGCGTCCGGGTCGAGCGGGGGGCCGGGGTGGTGCACGGGGCCGCTCCTCGCTCGCTCGCTTCCGACGGCCGGTGGTCCTTGTGGCCGGTCGTCGCCATGGCCGGTCGCTGTCATGGCCGCTTGTTGTGACGGCCGCTCGTGGTGACGGCCGCTGCCCTGGTCGGGGCGATCCCTCGATGGTGACCCGTCCGGCCCGGGGGCGCATCAGCCGATCGGCTGACGGGTCCGTCGTCCATCATGCCCGTGGGAGGTGTCCGGACCGCCGATGCGGCGGAGAGGGCTGTCGCCGGAGGATCGATTCCGTTCCCAGCGACACCATCCGACGAGGAGCCGGACCATGAAGAAGATCTCCGTTCGCACCAAGGTGCTGACCGGTACCGTCGCCGCCGCCGCGCTGGCCGCTGCCACCCTCGGCGCCGTCTCGGCCAGCGCCGAGGCCACCGACACCCCGGCCGTCGCGGCCGCGGCGGTGAAGGCCGACGCCCAGAACAAGAACCTCGCCCAGACCACCGGCCTGACCATCGCCGCCGCTACCAAGGCCGCCGAGGCCACCCTGGACGCGGCGACCAAGGCCGGTCAGAAGGTCTCCGTGGCGGTCGTCGACCGTGACGGTGTCACCCGGGTGCTGCTCAAGGGCGACGGTGCCGGCCCGCAGTCGCCGGAGTCGGCCGTGCGGAAGGCCTTCACCGCCGTCTCCTGGAACGCGCCCACCTCCGAGCTGGCCAAGCGGCTCGCGCAGGCGCCGAACCTGAAGGACATCCCGGGCACCCTGTTCCTGGCCGGCGGTGCGCCGGTGCAGTCGAAGGGTGCGCCGGTCGCGGGCATCGGTGTCGCGGGCGCCCCCAGCGGCGACCTGGACGAGCAGTTCGCGCAGGCGGGCGTCGAGGCGCTCGGCAAGTGACACCCGGCGGGTGAAAGGCGCGGGGCCGGAGCGCGCCGGAGCGGACCCCCGACCGCTCCGGCGCGCACCGGCCCGCGCCCACAGCGCGCCCGCTCGGGCCGTTGCCCCGGCCGTCGCCCCGGTTGTCGGGGCGACGGCCGTCGCCGCGGTCGCTGCGGTCGCCCGCGAACGGCCTCCCGGCCGGTGCCCCGCGGGCTCCCCGTACGGGTGAAGGTCACCCGGGTCGTCGCAGAACACGGGCACTTTGGCCGAAAAGCCGCTGCCGCTGTCGGTGCCGCGTGGCAGGCTTCCCGCTATGACGGCGTGGACCCTCAACGACATCGAACGTGCGATCCGCTCCTCCTGGGGTGTCGACACCTGCGCGCCCGAGGACCAGGCCCACTGGCGTCCCGACAATCCCGCCCACGGCCAGTGCCGGGCCACCGCCCTCGTGGTGCACGACCTGCTGGGCGGCGAGCTGATGATGGGCGAGGTGTACGTCGGCGGGGTCCGGACGGACCTGCACTGGTGGAACCGGTCCGCCGCCGGCGCCGAGGTCGACATGACCCGCTCGCGCTTCGGCCCGGACGAGGAGGTCGGCCCCGGCCGCCCGGTCGCCCGCCCGCAGCGTCCGGGCCGGCTCCAGGTCCAGTACCAGTTGCTGCGCCACCGGGTGGCCGCGCGGCTGGAGGCGGAGGCGGCGGACGGGCACCGCGCCGCGGCCGCCTGACCGCCCTCGGCCCGACGGCCCGTCCGCCCGCCCCTCCGTGAGCCGGATCGGTTCGGTCGGCGGCCCGACGGGCTGACGTACAGTCGGTTGCTCGTGGTCGGACGACCGGTCCGTCCGCCGGGCGGCAGCGGGAGTGTGCGATGAGCGGGACGACGGTCGGCTTCGTCGGGCTGGGCGCGATGGGTCGGGGCATGGCCGGCAGCCTGCTCCGGGCCGGGTACACCGTCCGGGTGTGGAACCGCTCGCCCGAGCCGGTGGCCGCGATGGTCGCCCTGGGCGCCGAGGCGGCCGAGGGGCCGGCCGACGTCTTCGCGGCCGACACGGTCGTCTCGATGCTGGCCAACGACGACGCCGTCGAACGGCTGCTGCTCGACCCGGTCCTGCTGGCGGGTGCCACGGCGACCCTGCACATCAACATGGCCACCGTCTCGGTCGGCCTGGCCGAGCGGGCCGAGGCCCTGCACGCCGAGCACGGCATCGGGTACGTCGCCGCGCCGGTGCTCGGCCGCCCGCCGGTGGCCGCCGCCGGGGAGCTCGACATCCTGGCCGCCGGGCTCCCCGGGACGCTGGAGGCGGCCGAACCGCTGCTCGCCGCGATGGGCCGGCGCGTCTGGAACTTCGGCGAGCGTCCCGCCCAGGCCAACACCGCCAAGATCAGCACCAACTTCCTGCTGGCCTGCGCGATCGAGTCGATGGCGGAGGCGTGCAGCCTGGCCGAGGCCAACGGGGTCCGGCCGACCGACCTGATCGAGATGCTCAGCGGCACGCTGTTCCCCGGCCCGATCTACTCCGGGTACGGCGCGATGGTCGCCGAACGCCGGTACGAGCCCGCCGGGTTCAAGCTGCCGCTGGGGCTCAAGGACGTCGACCTCGCGCTCACCGCCGGGGCCTCGGCGCGGGTGCCGCTGCCGTTCGGCAGTGTGCTGCGGGACGCGTTCCTGGACGCGCTCGCGCACGGGGACGGCGAGAAGGACTGGGCGGCGGTCGCGGCGGTCGCGCGCCGGCGGGCCGGGCTCCCCGCGTAGTGCACCTTCCCCCACCGTGTACCAAGGACCCGCTGCCCTCCGACGGCCGAGGGCAAAAGGCCCTTTACGGTGCAGAGTTGGGCCAATCGGACAGAAATCGACCTGAGGCCCTTTCAAACCGACACCCACCTTCCGGCACAGCGGGGGCCTTCGGTAGTCTCCGTCGGACTTTCAGCCTTCGCGGGGGGATCGCGGCTCGGACAACCACCGGGTCCACCCGCGCTCCCGGGCCGCGCCCGGACACTCCCGTGAGGTTTCCCTTGTCCATCTCCATACCTCGCAGCCTGGCCCTGGCCGGCGCCGCCGCGCTCGCCGCCTCGATGGCCCTCACCGGCGCCCAGGGCGCTGTCGCCGCCGCCACCGGCTCGCCCTCGGCCGCCGCCGCGCCGCAGGCCGACAAGGCCGCCCACCGCCAGCTCGACCTGTCGCTGGACGGGGTGCCGGGCACGTTCGTCGCCGGTGGCGACTCCAAGCAGTTCAGCTTCACGATCGACAACAACACGAAGACGGACTTCGTCTTCTACCCGCTGCTCAAGTTCAAGAACGCCCAGGACACCCTGAAGGCGAAGGACCTGAAGGTCGAGTACCAGCTGCCCGAGGCGCTGGACAAGACCAAGGCCTGGCACCCGGCCGGTGCCGCGCCGGGCGCCGAGAGCGACGACGACGGCGTGCTGTTCCTGCTCGCCAAGCTCCAGCAGGACGGCAACCCGGACTTCGACGAGTCGCTGCTGGCCGTCACCAAGGGCAGCAGCCTGACGGTCGCCGTCCGCGTCACCGTGGCCAAGGACGCGCCGCGCGGCAACGCCGGCGTGGTGCCGGTGGTCTTCTCCGCCGAGGCCGAGGGCAAGACGCCCACCGGCGAGGCCGAGTTCAGCTGCGACGGCATCCGCGGCAAGCGCTTCAAGATCGTGGCCGAGGGCCCGGTCAAGCCGAGCCCGAGCGCCACGCCGTCGACGGCCAAGCCGACCACCCCCAGCACGAGCCCGACGGTGAAGCCGACCGGCAGCCCGAGCACCAGCACCTCGCCGTCGCCGAGCGCCTCGACGAGCGCCTCGCCGAGCGCCCCGACGACCCCGAGCACGACGGCGACCCCGTCGACCACGGCCACGCCTTCCACGACGGCGACCCCGTCGACGACCGCCACCCCGTCCACCACGGCGACGCCTTCGACGACGCCCTCGACGACCGCCACCCCGTCGACCTCGGCCTCGCCCTCGGAGAGCGCCACCGCGACGCCGAGCGGGAGCACCTCCCCGAGCGCGCCCGCGACCGCCGCCCCGTCGAGCCCCGCGCCGACCCAGGACGACGCCGCCGGGCCGATCGACTTCCCGGTGAGCGTTCCGACCATCAAGCCGCTGCCGATCACCCCGGCGGCCGTCGCCAAGGCCAAGTCCAACGCGGACAAGGCGCTCGCCACCACGGGTGGCGGTGACGACACCACCGCCATCGCGGTCGCGGGTGGCGCCGTCCTCGCGGTCGGTGTCGGCACCCTGGTCGTGCTCCGCCGCCGCCGCACCGCGCAGCAGGGCTGAGCCCGGTCTGACCCGGCACCGCGCCTGACACGGAACCGCCCGTGCTCCCGTACCGGGGGCACGGGCGGTTCCGTTCGGTCCCCTAGGATGACCGGCCGAGGGGGCGGCACGGCGGACGAGGTACTGGGGTGCGTGGAACGGGCGCGGGGCGCCGGGAGCGGTCAGGACGGCCGGGACGGGCCTGGACCGACTACGAGGCGGCCACCGGCCGGATCGCGGGCCTGCCGGTGCGCAGACACCATGTCCTGCTGCTGGCCTGGACGGTGCTCTGGTTCCTGCTGGTCGAGCCGAGCGGCGGCTTCTCCTGGCACTACCTGCGCCAGGGCGAGGAACTGCTCTTCAGTGACCGGTCGGACGGCGGTCTCGCCCTCTACGCCCACCACCCCGAGCTGCAGATCGGCCCGGTCAGCCTGGCCGTGGCCCGGCTCTTCGCGCCGTTCCCGGGGCACGCCGGCGAGGTGCTGGCCGAGGCGATGATGTCCGGTCTCGGGCTGGCGATGCTGGTCCTGGTGGGCCGCACGGCCGCGCAGTACCACCTGGGCACCGGCACCAACCACCGCCGGCTCCAGCAGCGGCTGCTGGTCGCGGGCCTCGCCTTCATCCCGATGTGGGTCGAGGTGTCGGTCCGCTTCGCGCACCTGGACGACGTCCTGGCGCTGTTCTTCACCACCCTCGCCGCGCACGAACTCAGCCGGGGCCGGGCCACCGCGGTCGGTGTGTACCTGGCGCTGGCGGTGGACTCCAAACCGTGGGCGCTGGCGTTCGCGCCGCTCATCCTCGCCCTGCCCAGGGCCAGGTGGGTGCGGACGGGGCTCTGGTTCGCCGGGCTGGTGGCGGTCGCCTGGCTGCCGTTCTACCTGGGTGACCTGGACACCATGGCGGCCGCGAAGTTCACCATCCCCAACCAGACCGCCTCGGCGCTGCGCTGGTTCGGGGTGACCGATCCGACGACGCCCTGGTGGGACCGCCCGGCTCAGTTCGCCCTCGGCCTGGGCCTGGGCAGCCTGGCGGTGTGGCGCGGCCGCTGGCCGGCCGTGGTCCTGCTCGGGGCGGACGCCCGGATCCTGCTCGACCCGAGCGTCTACACGTACTACACCGCGTCGATCATGCTCGGCACGCTGCTCTGGGACACGGTGGGACAGCGCCGGCTGGTGCCGTGGTGGAGCTGGATCGCGCTGGTCGCGCTGTACGGGGGCACTCTGTTCCTGCCGTCCGACCCGGCGCGCGGACTGGTCCGGCTCGCCTTCGTGGTGGTCTCGGCGGGGTGCGTGCTGCTCCTGCCCGCCCAGCGGCGGCGCGGCTCCGGCCGCCGTCCCTCCGGCCGGGGCGGTCCGGGCGGCCCGGGCGGCGGTCCCGGCGGCGGCCTCCCGCAGCAGCAGCGGACGGGACGGCGGCGGAGCGGCCGGCGGCGGACCGCGCAGCCCCCGGCACCCAGGCAACCGGCGACCGTCCGGACGCCTTAGGGATTGTCGGACGCCCCCCGGCGGACGCCGGAGTGCGCGCGCTCCCGGCCGTCGAACAGCAGCGCCGCCAGGCCGACCCCGGCCGCCGCTCCCGCGCACTGGGCGAGGACGAAGCCGGGAACCGAGCCGGGCGCGATCCCGGTCCAGCCGTCGGTGAGCGCCCGGCCCAGCGTCACGGCCGGATTGGCGAAGCCGCCCGAGGAGGTCGACCAGCAGGCCGCGACCACCCAGAGGCCGACCAGCGCCGGGACCAGCCGCCCCCGCCCGGCGGCGGTCGCCCCGGTCACCACCAGCAGCAGGGTCCCGGTGGCCACCGCCTCGCCGAGCCACAGCGCGCCGCTCCCGCGCGGCAGCGCCGACAGCCGGAACGCGGGGTGCCCGAACATCGCGTCGGCCAGTCCGGTGCCCGCCACCGCGCCGACCGTCTGCGCGGCGGCGTACCCGACCGCCTCGCGCAGCGGCAGCCCGGCGGGGGTGCCCCGGCCGGTCCACCAGGCACCTGCGGTGATCAGCGGGTTGAGGTGCCCGCCGGAGACCGGGCCGAACAGGGTGATCAGCACCGTGAGGGCCGCCGCCGAGGCGCCGACGTTCGCCAGGAAGCGCAGCCCGGCGTCCGAGGTCAGGGCGTCCGCCTGGTGGCCGGAGCCCACCACGACGAGGGCCAGCAGCGCGGTGCCGACCAGTTCCGCCGCCAGCCGGCGGCCCGGCGACGGCGGTGCGACGGTCGGGTCGGGCACGGAGATGGGGCCGGTCACGGCGGTCGGGCCGGTCACGGAGGTCGACGGGGAGCCGGTCGGCGACGTCGGCTTCGGCAGCGGCGTTCCGGACGGTACGGACGTGGTCACGCGCACATGCTGGTGGCCGCCCGCCCGTCCCGGCAATTGGCCGGACCCCACAAACCGGCGCCCGCCCGGCCCGGCCGGATCGGAGACTTCTCCACCGGACCCCGAGACTGGGCTTGACCCTCACGCAACGGGAGGAGGCAAGGTCGTGGTCAGCACGAAGGGAGTACCCCGATGAACAGCGGAGACGAGGACGGCCGCACCGGCCACACGGTCGGCGCGGTGGCACGGATCGCCAAGGTGACCGTCCGGACCCTGCACCACTACGACGAGATCGGCCTGCTGTCCCCCCGGGGCCGCACGCCGGCCGGCTACCGCCGGTACGACGAGGCCGACCTCGGCCGGCTGCAGCGGATCCTGTTCTACCGCGAACTCGGGTTCCCCCTGGAGGAGATCGCGGCCGTTCTGGACGACGACTCGGTGAGCCCGAGCGAGCACCTGCGGCGCCAGCACCAGCTGCTGACCGACCGCATCGCCCACCTCCAGAAACTGGCCGCGGCCGTCGAACACGCCATGGAGGCAGAAAAGATGGGTATTCAGCTGACCCCGGAGGAGAAGTTCGAGCTCTTCGGCGAGCACTACCGCGAGGAGTGGGAGGGCGAGGCCGAACAGCGCTGGGGCGACACCCCGGCCTGGGCGGAGTCCCAGCGCCGCACCGGTGGCTACGACAAGGGCGACTGGCAGCGGATCAAGGCCGAGGCGGACGCGCTCAACTCCCGCCTGGCCGAACTGTTCACCGCCGGCGAGCCCGCCGACGGCGGCCCGGCGATGGACCTCGCCGAGGCGCACCGGCAGCACATCCGCGACAACTTCTACGACTGCACCTACGAGATCCACCGCGGCATCGCCGGGATGTACGTCGCCGACCCGCGGTTCACCGCGGTCTACGAGCAGCTGGCCCCTGGCCTGGCCCAGTGGCTGCACGACGCCATGCTCGCCAACGCGGCCTTCCGCACCGGCGGGCAGGGCTGACACCGGCCGGACCGGCGCGGCGCCCGGACCGGTACGGGGGTCACGCCACGCCGCGGCCGAAGGAACGGCGGTAGGCCGTCGGGGAGGTGCGCATGACGCGCCCGAAGTGGTGCCGGAAGGTCGCGGCGCTCTCGAAGCCGACCGCGCCGGCGATCTCCTCGACGGTGCCGTCGGGCGCCTCCAGCAGCGGCAGGCTGGCCGCGATGCGCTGGCTGATCACCCAGCGCATCGGGCTGGTGCCGTTGCGGGCGGTGAAGTGGCGCAGGTAGGAGCGGTCGGACATCCGGGCGGCCCGGGCCAGTCCGGTGACCGTGAGCGGGTCCGCCAGGTGGTCCAGCGCCCACTGCATCGAGCGGGCGACGCCGTCGTCCTCCTCCTCGACCGGCCGGACGGCGGCTTCGATGAACTGGGCCTGGCCGCCGTCCCGGTGCGGCGGCACGACGAACCGGCGGGCCACGCTGTTGGCGACCTTGGCGCCGTGGTCGCGCCGGACCAGGTGCAGGCAGAGGTCGATCCCGGCCGCGCTGCCGGCGCTGGTCAGCACCGACCCGTTGTCCACGTAGAGCACGTCCGGGTTGACCCGGACGGCCGGGTGGCGCTGCCGCAGCAGTTCGGCGTACCGCCAGTGGGTGGTGGCCTCGTGGCCGTCGAGCAGGCCGGCGGCGGCCAGTGCGAAGGCCCCGGAGCAGATCGAGACGATCCGGGCGCCGCGCTCGTGCGCGGTGCGCAGCGCCTCGACCAGGGCGGGGGAGACCACCCCGCCGAAGGCGTTCGGCACCCCGGGGACCACCACGGTGTCGGCGGCGGCGAGGTCGTCGAGGCCGTGTTCGGCGGTGAGGGTGAACCCGCCGACCGAGCGGAGCGGTGTGCCGGGGCGGTCGGCGCACACCCGCAGCCCGTACCAGGGGGTGGCCAGCAGTCCGCTCAGCTCGGGCCGGGCCAGGCCGAACACCTCGACCACGACGCCGAGTTCGAACGGGGTCATGCCGTCGAAGGCGTAGACCGCGACCTCGTGCACCGGCTCCGGCCGCCGTCCGATGCTGACGGCCACCGGGCCGGTGCCGGTACCGGCGGCCGTGTCGGTGACGGCGGTCGTGTCAGTGACAGCGGCACCGGTCGCCGGACCGGTCGAGTGCGGCTCGGCCATGGGACCCCCTGCTGACGGGTGGTGGCGGAATGCTGGTGAGTGTAGCCGTTCCAGCCAGTTCGAAATTTTCTTCGAACCACCCACAACTCCTGGGGAGGATGGGCGTCTGAGAGGGTGAGGGCCGATCCGGCGCGGGCATGCCCGCACCGGTGCCGGGTCTCGCTCACTGGCCGAGTCCGACTACCACGGGGAACCCACCATGCGTCCGTCCACTGTCCGGCGTCTCGTCAGGACCGTTCCGCTGGCGGCCGTCGTGGCCGGCGCGGCCGGCTACGCGCTGCTTCCGGCCGAGGCGGGTGCGGGCGCCCGGCCGGTCCGGTCCGCGGCTCCGGCAGCCTCGGGCGTGGCACTCGTCGCGCCGGTGGCCGACGCTCGGTCCGCCCCGGAGGGGACGTCGCCCACGGCGACGGCACCGGGTGCGACCACCCCAGCCGGGACGCCGGGCCCGGCGGGCACCACGTCGGGCGTGCCGACGGGGTCGGCCCCGGCCGCCCCGAACGCCCCGGCCACCCCGAACGCCCCGGCCACCGCCGGCGGTCCGGCGTCCGCGAGCGCTCCGGCGTCCGCGGTGGCGAAGCCGGCCGAGCCCGCCAAGGGCGGGCCCGTGCCCACCGGGACCGCCCGCCCCTCGGGCCCCGCGTCGGGTTCTGCCCCGGCCACCACCCCGAGCGGTGGCCCGGCCCCCGCCACCGGCACCGCTCCGGACTGGCCGGAGGAGATGCCCTCCGCGGTCGGCGAGCGGGTGGACGTCGCGATCCGCTCGCTCAGCGGCGCCTGGGAGATCCGCGGCGGCGGCAGCTACTTCGAGTTCGAGGTGACCTGGAGCAACGCCACCGACCGGCGCTTCGACGAGATCGTCCCGGTGGTCCGGGTGCTCCCGTTCGACTACCCGGCCGCCGTGGCGCGGCTCGGCGCGACGGCCAAGGGCATGCTCGACCGCAAGGACGTCGACGAGTGGCGAGAGGTCAAGCCGGACCAGAAGGGCGTGGACAGCGGGCCCCAGCAGGGGGCGTTCGCGCTCGACCCGGGCGAGAGCCGGGCCGTCCGCTACCGCCTGACCCTGGGGGCCGACAGCATGTCGGGCCGGCTGCCGATCCAGGCCGACGCCTACGTCGGGCGCGGTGCCAAGGCGGTGTCGGTCGGCGGCACCCAGGCGCGGATGAACGTGACGACGGGGCAGCCGGTCCGGTTCTCGGCGACGAAGGCGACCGACATGACCGTCGGCCGGATCCCCTCCGAACTGCGGGTGGAGCTGGCCAACCTGGACGCCACCGGCAACCACACCGTGGCCCCGGTGGTCAGGGTGACCGACCCGCTCGGCCGGAACACCACGCACGGCCTGGTGCCGGGCGACCTCTCCGCCGAGGTGCTGGTGGACGGCGAGTGGCGCCGGCTGTCGGGCGCGCTCGACGCCGACGGCCAGGTCCGGCTGGACACCGCCGGGCTGACCCGGGTGCTGGTGCCGGGCGAGACGGCCGTCTACCCGTTCCGCTTCAACCTGCCGAAGGGCTGGAGCGCCGGCAGCGGGCTGGAGTTCACGGTCGGCGGGACGGCCGACGGTGGCGCCCTCCCGACCCAGAAGGCCCGGCCGCGGATCACCCGGATGGCGGACGACACGCCGAAGGCGTCCTCCTAGGCCGCGCCGGGCCGCGCACCGGCGATCCGGCGCACCGGCATACCACCGGCCGGCACGCGCCCGGTCCGGTGCACGAACGGTCCGGCACGCGCTGGGTCCGGCAGCACGCCCGGTCCGGCACGACCTGCCCGGCGGGCCCGATCCTCCGACCGGGCCCGCCACCCAAAGACGATGTCCTGACGCACCGGCGGGAGCCGGTCCGCGGTCGGGGGGAAAGCGAAGACGGATGTCCATGGCCATCGGGCGGGCCGCCCAGGCGGCCCAGGGGCGGGGGTTCGGCCTCCGCCGGCTGCTGGCGCTGCTGTTCGGTGCCCAGGAGACGCACGGCGCGGGCGAGATCCTCGACGTGCCGGTCGCCGCGCAGACGGCCGGCCAGCGCCGGGCCGGGTTCCGGCTGCTGGCCGGTGGCGGCCGGACCCGCGAGGCCGGGCCGACGCTGACCGAGCTCTATCTCACGCACCGGCTGAGCCTGGTCCGGCTCGCCGTCCTGCTGGTCGACCATCAGGACCAGGCCGAGGACGTCGTGCAGGAAGCTTTCGCCAAGCTGTACCAACGGCACGGCGACGAGCTCGACGACCTCGACAACGCGCTGGCCTACCTGCGCACGGCCGTGGTCAACGGGGCGCGCTCGGTGCTGCGCCGCCGTCGCACGGCCCGCGAGTACGTGCCGCCGCACGAGGCGGACGCGCCCTCGGCGGAGGACCACGCCGTCCTCCACGACGAGCACCGGCGGGTGCTGGTGGCCATGCAGGAGCTGACCGCGCGCCAGCGCGAGGTGCTGGTGCTGCGCTACTGGTCCGACCTGTCGGAGTCGGAGATCGCCGAGATCCTCGCGGTGTCGCGCGGCACCGTGAAGTCCACCGCCAGCCGGGCCCTGGACGCTCTGGAGCGGAAGTTGGAGGACGCCCGATGAGCGACGACCGGCGTCCCACGTCCGACCACGAGCCGGACGGCGACCCTTCCGGCCCCCAACGTCCCGATCCCCGACGTCCCGGCCCCCAGCGCTCCGACCCCCCGCGCTCCGAAGGGGACCGCCCGCGCGGCAACCGGGGTGCGGCGGGCGGCGCCGGTACCGGCGCCACCGCCCCGGTCGGCGGGGAGACGCCGATGGAGCTGCTGCTCCGGGAGGCACTGGCGGCCCGCGCGGCCCGGATCACCGCCCAGGACCTGCGCCCGGCCGACCCGCCGCAGGGGCCCCGCAACCGCAGGCGGCCCGCCTACCTGGTGGGCCTGCCCCTGATGGGGCTCGCCGCGGCGATGATCGTCGGCGTGCTCACCGTCCCCACCGACACGCTCGCCCACAAGGGCGACGACGCGCCGGCGGCGACGATGAGCGACGGCCCGGTGCCGACCCGGGGCGTCGACGGGGCATCCCCGACCGGCTTCCCCGCACCGCCCGCCGACGGAACCGCCCGCCCGGCCGGGGAAGCGGCCCAGGGGACGGCCGGAGGTCCGTCGGCCGCCGCCCCAGGGACCGGGACCGGGGCCGGGCCGGTCCTGCCCGGCCAGGAGGGGGAGGTCCCCGCACCGCCGGGCGGTGGGGCGGGAGCGCCCTCCCCACCGCCCGGCGGCCCGGCGGCCGGAACGCAGTCCGCCCCACCGCCCCCGGTGGCGCCCGCGCCCTCGGGCACGGTCCGCCAGGGCGGCGGCGTCGCGCTGAGCTTCGACGGCCTGGCGGGGGCGGAGGCGATCGTCGGCGCCGGTCCGACGACCTTCTCGGTGACCTGGCGCAACACCACCCAGCGGCTGTACGACGCGGTGGCCCCGGTGGTGTCGGTCCGGACGCTCACCGGCGCCGTCCGCTCCGGCCGGTCGGTGCGCGGCCGGCTCCAGCGCGAGGAGGAGGGCGGCAGCTGGACGGACGTCCCGCTGACCGTGGGTTCGGGCGCCTATCTGGCCTCGGGCGACGCGGCCGCGTTCCCGCTCGCCCCGGGGGCCGCCCGGACGCTCCGCTACCGGCTGGACCCCTCGATCGACAGCGCGGAGGGGACGCTGTTGATCGAGGCCCTGGCCGTGCTGTCGACCACGCCGGAGCGGTTCGAGGAGGGCTCCGCGCTGGCGCCCCTGCTGCTGACGAGCGCCCCGGCGGCCAGCCGGACGGCGCCCGAGCTGAGGCTCAACTTCACGCCGAGCGACGGGGTGATCGCCGGGCGGCCCAGCTCGTTCTCGATCACCGTCAGCAATCCGGGGGCGGCGCCGCTGGCCTCGGTGGTGCCGACCCTGGTGCTGACCGGTGCGGACGCGGCGAAGGCCGTCGTCGAGGCCAAGTACGGCGCCGGCAGCGGGGTCCGCCGGCTCCCGGTCGCGCCGGACGGCAACGGGCAGCTGGTGGTCGACACCTCACTGCTGGAACGGGTGATGCGTCCGCACGACTCGAAGTACCTGGAGTTCCAGATCAGCGTCCCGGAGGACTGGAAGCCCAACGCCGACTTCGCGGTGGTCGTGGGGGCCAGGGGCGACGGCCGGGACGCGCCGCCGGTGGTGATCCAGCCGAGGTTCACCGTGGCGGTCGACTCCTGACCGCCCCGCCCCGCCGGTCGGCGACTGCCTCCCTGTGACGAGGCCGCCGGCGCTCCGGCCCCCACTGCTCGGGGGCCGGACCGCCGACGGCCGGGTCGCCCGGGGCGGATCCGCCCCGAGCTGTCGTTCGTCAGCTCCGGTCGAACGAGGCCATCCACGCCTCGACGTCCTCGGCCCGGCGCGGCAGGCCGGCCGAGAGGTTCTCGTTGCCGTCGGCGGTGACCAGGATGTCGTCCTCGATCCGGATGCCGATGCCGCGGTACTCCTCGGGGACGGTCAGGTCGTCCTGCTGGAAGTAGAGGCCGGGCTCGACGGTGAGCACCATGCCCGGCACCAGCAGCGCGTCGACGTGCTCCTCGGTGCGCGAGTGGGCGCAGTCGTGGACGTCCAGGCCGAGCATGTGGCCGGTGCCGTGCAGGGTCCAGCGACGCTGCAGGCCGAGCTCCAGGACCTTCTCGACGTCGTACACCGAGGCGTCCAGCAGGCCCCAGGCGAGCAGTCGCTCGGCGAGCACCCGCTGCGAGGCGTCGTGGAAGTCGCGGAAGCGGGCGCCGGGCTTCACGGCCGCGATCCCGGCCTCCTGGGCGTCGTAGACCGCGTCGTAGATCTTCCGCTGGAGCTCGTCGAAGCGCCCGTTGATCGGCAGGGTGCGGGTGACGTCGGCGGTGTAGAGGGTCTCCGTCTCCACGCCGGCGTCCAGCAGCAGCAGCTCGCCGGGGCGGACCTCGCCGTCGTTGCGCACCCAGTGCAGGGTGGTGGCGTGCGCGCCGGCGGCGCAGATCGAGCCGTAGCCGACGTCGTTGCCCTCGACGCGGGCGCGGCGCCAGAAGGTGCCCTCGATCCAGCGCTCGGAGGTGGCGACGGCCTGGCCCAGCTCGCGCACGCAGTCGGTGAAGCCGTTGACGGTGGCGGCGCAGGCGGCGCGCAGCTCGCCGATCTCCCACTCGTCCTTGACCAGCCGCAGGCCGCTCAGGAACTCCTTGAACCCGGCGTCCTGGTCGGCGTCCAGCACATCGGCGAGCGCGGCCTCCAGGCCGGCGTCGTAGCCGCGCACGATCCGGGTCGGCACGCCGTCGGCGGCACGGTCGGCCAGCTCGTCGGCGGCCTTGCGGACGTCGCGGACCGGCAGGCCGAGCAGCTGCTCCTGCTCGGTGAGGCTGTGCCGGCGGCCGACCCACAGCTCGCCGTAGCCGTCGAGCCAGAACTCGCCGTTCTCGCGGTCGGAGCGGGGCAGCAGGTAGAGGACGAAGTCGTGGCCGGTGGCACCGGTGGGCTCGGCGACCAGCACGGCGTCCTCGGTGCGGTCACCGGTGAGGTGCACGTACTCGCTGGAGGCGCGGAAGCCGTAGTCGGTGTCGTTGGAGCGGATCTTGAGGGTGCCGGCCGGGACGACCAGGCGCACGCCCGGGTGGGCGGCGGAGAGCGCGGCACGGCGCTCGGCGGCGTAGCGGGCCTGCGGGACCGGGGTCAGGCCGTGCAGCTCGGTGTCGGCCCAGCCGGACTTCATCGACGCGGCGAGTTCGTCGGAGACCTCGGAGTAGAGGCCGTTCTTGCGGCCCTTGAACTGCTGCGGTTCCTCGTCGCCGCCGGCGGCCTCGGGGTTCTCGGCCACCGCCGGGGTGCGGTCCTCGGTCACGTACGTCGCCTCCTTGCGCGTGGTGCCGCCCGGGGCGCGTCGGATCACGACACAGGTGGGCGGCCGTGCGTCCATGGTACGGACGCCCGGCCGCTCACCCGTTCGGGCCTTCACCCGTTGGTGCCGGGCCTTGCGGTGCAGGGCCTTGCGGTCACTCGAATCGGGCGGCGAGCAGCATCAGGTCGTCGGTGGCCGGAGCGGGGGCGGTGGAGCGCCGGGGGGCGGCCCCGCCGTCCCGGTCGGCGGGGTCCTGGCCCGCCGCGCGGCGGTCGGCCCGCTCCCGCCGGTCGGCGTCCCGCTCGGCCGCGGCCGCCAGCAGGTGGGCGCAGAGCCGCTCGGGGTCGCTCCGGACGTCCCGGGGGGCGTCGGCGGCGGCCCGGCGCAGATCGGTCTGTCCGGAGTGCAGGGTCTGGCCGAAACGGCGGGCCAGCCCCTCGGTGTAGAGGATCAGGGTGTCCCCGCGCTCGGCGGTGAACTCGACCCCGGGCGCCTCCCAGCAGGAGAGCATGCCGAGCGGCGCGGAGAGCGAGGTCTCGACGAACTCGGCGCCGTACCTGGTGACCAGCACCGGCGGGCAGTGGCCGGCCCCGGCCAGGGTGACCCGGCGTTCCTCCGGTTCCACCCAGGCGTAGACGGCGGTGGCGCTGCGGGTCGGCTCGGTGGTCTTGAGCAGCAGTTCGAGGTCGCCCAGGACGGACACCGGGTCCTCGCCCTCCAGCACCGCGTACGCCCGCAGCGCGGCCCGCACCCGGCCCATCGCGGCGGCCGCGCCGGGCGCGGAGCCGGGCCCGGCACCGGGGCCGTCGCCGGAGACCGAGCCGACGGTCAGCCCGACGGTGCCGTCCGGCAGCGGGATCGCGTCGTACCAGTCGCTGCCGCAGGAGCGGTCGAGTCCGGCCGGGACGAGCCGGGCGGCCAGCCGGAGCCCGCCGGGCTGCGGGAGGCGGTCGGGCAGCAGGCCGCGGCGCAGCGCCTCGTTGGTGCGCCGGACCTTCTCCGCGTCCAGCTGCTTGGCCAGCAGCGGCGCGGCGACCTCGGAGTAGCGGCGGGCCAGTTCGCGGCGGCGGTCAGTGGGGTCGGCGGGGGCGTCGTAGAACCACAGGGCGGCGGCCAGCGGGCCGTCCTCCTCGGTGGCGAGCGGCAGGCCGTAGCAGCCGCCGAGGCCGAGCTGCCCGGCGAGTTCGCGCAGCCGGGCGCCGATCGCCGGGTCCTCGGCGAGGTCGTGCGACCGCACCTCGGCGGGCCGGTCGTGCTCGCGCAGCAGCCGGGCGAGCAGGCTCTGGTCGGCCGGGACGGTCTCCAGCGCGCCGAGGCTGGCGCGGTCCAGGCCGAGCCCGAGCGGCTGGCTCGGGCCGCCGCCGGGCAGCACGGTGACCAGCAGGGCGCGGTCGGCGCCGAGCAGCGCGGTGCCGGAGGCGAGGACGGCGTCCAGGGTGGCGCCGAGTCCGCGGGCGCGGGCGAGCCGCTCGGTGTGCTCGTGCAGGCTGGCGAAATCGGACAGCCGTCCGGCCAAACGGTCCTGCACGCCGGTCGACGCCGGGGCTGCGGCCTCGGGAGCGCCGGGGGCCGGGGCGGCGCCCGCGCCGTCCTCGGGGCGGCGGTCCGTGCCCTCGGGCCGTCCGGCGGACGGCTGGCCGACGGCGGCCGGGGCCGGGGCCGGGCCGTGGAAGCCCGGCGGATCGAGGACGGAGAGCCCGCTGGTGCCGCCGGGCTCGACCGGCTCGGAGGACGCCGACGGTGGGGGGGACTCGGTCATGCCGCCACTCCTGACGCGGTGGTACGTGTCACGCGGATCATGCGGAACCCCCCGGGAACGGCCGTTCTGGAGCGAGCACGGCCAAAGGGGCGCGTTTCGCCTCGATTCGCTACTACTCGTCATTGATCGACAGCAATGCCACCACTTCTACACAGGCCATTCGGGGCATGTCCAGAGTCATGACAAGGCGGGTGGCCGGTTCCGGGCCTGGTGGGCCCGGTCGGGGGGCGCGTTCTGCTCCGCGCGCGCCGGTCGGTCGCGCCACGGTCCGGCGGGGCGCGACGGCTCCGCCCGGCGGGCATGGAGCGGCCGGTGAACGGGCAGAACCGAGGGGACGGTTCCGGCGGCCGTCCGGATCGTATGCCTTTACCGCCGGCCGGCCGGGCCGGCCGGAAGCGACTCACTCGTACGGTGGAACCAACCGCGCCCGGGCGGCGTCCATCCGGTCGCATACGGGATTCTCGTTCCAAGGGCTGTTCTATTCCGCGGCCCTTTCACATCGTGCTCCACCGCGTGCTCCAGGCCCGCGCCGCAGTTCGCACGCCGTCCGCACCGCCGCTCGCCCCGCCCGCCGTTCGGCCCCGGCCCGGCTCCCGGTCCGTTCCCTCCGTCCGGTTCGCGGGCCGTCCGGCGTCCCCGGCCGGTGGCGGCGGCCGGCCCGGCGGCCGCGGGTCGGAGCCATTGAGCGGTCACGGAAAGGAACGGGTGCCAATGCGTGACAACCCACTGCGCGACGACCCGAGGAACCGGTCGGCGGCCCGGGCGGCCCGGCTGGCCGGGGCCCTGTCGGCAGCCACCGAACACCGCTGGCCCGTGGTCCCCGGAACCGTCCTGCTCGCCGGCGGAGTCTGCTCCTGCGGCGACCCGGACTGTCCGGTGCCGGGGGCCCATCCGCACGACCCGACCCTGCTCGCGGCCACCACCGATGCCCGGATGGTGCGTTGGTGGTGGGAGCAGCGCTGCCCCGACGCGCCGGTGCTGGTCGCGACCGGCCGGACGGTCTCCGCGGTCAGCCTGCCGGCGGCGGCCGGGGCCCGCGCGCTCGCCTACCTGGCCGCGCTCCGGCTGCGGCTCGGTCCGGTGCTGGCCATGCCCGACCGCTACGCGATGCTGGTCGCCCCCTACTCGCTCGACGCGCTCGGCGAGATGCTCGTCCAACTCCCTTGGGTGCCGGGGTCGTTGCGATATCACGGGAGTGGCGGATTCCTGCCGCTGCCGCCCGGTGGCGGGGCCGGCGACCGGGTGCGCTGGGTGCTGCCGCCCCGTCAGGGCGCCGACGGCGGCGTCTGGCTGCCCCAGGTCGCGCGGCGGTCCAACTGGACAGCGGCCGCTCGGCCTACTGACGGCGCGGCCGGGCCGCTGCCCGCGCGGTGCGACCGGGGCTTCCGGCGTATCGATCGGGCACGGCCGACCCGCGTTGGCGTGGGATGTTCGGAAAAACAAAAGATCCGGCCGCTGGCGACGGGGGATGCACCAGCGACCGGACTCTTTAGACAGTAACAAGGATCCGCGCCCGCGCCAATTTCCAAGACGCCCTCGCAGCCCGGAAATTGCGGGTTACGGGCGACAATGTGACGCGTATCACGTCGAACGCCCGGGTGGCCGCCTTCCTTGCGACCCGCCTTTAGTTCAGGGTGACCTGACGGTTCACCAGGTTCGCGCGGGCCCGCCGCTCGTCCGCGGTCAGCGGGGCCGGGTCGGCCAGCGTCGCGGCGAGGAGCTCGGCGAACTCGGCGGCCGGCTTCTCGCAGTCTGCCGCGGTCATGTCGACGGGCAGGTCCCAGACCGGCACGGTCAGGCCGTGCGCCCGGAACGATCCGACCAGGCGGGTGTCCGGGCCGAGCGAGGACTTCTCGGCGGCGGTCAGCCGGGCCAGCGCGTCCAGCAGTTGCTCCTCCGGCACGGTCATCACCCAGCGCAGGTGGTTCTTGTCCGGGGTGCCGCACCAGTACGCGGAGTCGAGGCCGGCGAGCTTCTCGGTCGGGATGGCCGAGGCGTTGGCGCGCTCCAGCGAGGCGGCCACCTCGCCGGTGGCGGTCTCGGCGTCCTCCAGCCAGAACTCGAAGCCGGTGTGCACGGCCGGCTCGAAGGCGGCGGCGGGGTCCAGCAGGTCCTGCAGGCGGCGGCCGCCCGGCACGGTCCGGCGGGCCGGCACCGGCGAGCCCGGCTCGGCGGCCAGGGCCAGCTCCAGGGCGTCCCCGAGGTCGCGGCTCAGGTCGCCGGAGGAGGACTGGGTCTGCAGGCCCAGCAGGATCGAGCCGTCCTGGCGGCGCAGCGCCGGCCAGGCCAGCGGCAGCACGGTGGCCAGGGTGACCGACGGGACCTCGCCGTTGGCGCTCTCGGCGACCCCGGCGGCCAGCGTCAGCGGCACGGTGGCGGCGGGCACCAGCTCGCGCAGCGCCACCCAGTCCGCCTCGCCGGCCAGGCCCTCGAACGGGCGGTGCACGAGCTCCTGGACCGCGTGCGAGGCCTCGCGGCCGTGGCAGGCCTTGTAGCGGCGGCCCGAGCCGCAGGGGCAGTCCTCGCGGGCCCCGACCACGGGGATGTCGCCCGTGACGGCGGGGGTGGACTGGCTGCGCTGCGGCGCCTTCTTGGCGGCCTTCTTGCCCATGGTGCGGCTCTCCCGGGAACGGTGGTGTTGTGCTCCGGGCAGCCTACTGACGTTCCCCGGACGTGTGGCGCACACCGGGGCGCGGGTACGGCCCGCCGCCGGGCGCCCGCGCCGTCCGGAGCCGTCCGTCGGCCGTCCGTCAGCCGTCCGTCGGGCTCAGGCCTCCCGGTGTCCGCCGGCCGTCCGCCGGGCGTGCCGGGCCCGGGCCGGCAGGGCCGCCCACACCGTCACCTCGCCCGGGGCGTCGCGCACGCCCCAGTCGCTCGCCAGCTGGTCCACGATGCTCAGCCCACGGCCGCCGTGCGAGGTCAGCGAGGGGCTGGACGGCGACGGCCGGGTGGGCGACCCGCCGTCGGTCACCTCCAGGGTGAGCACCCCGTCGGCGTGCATCTGCCAGCGGACCAGTACGCCGCCGGCGTCCTCGTCGGGCTCGCCCGGGGCGGCGGCCGGAGCCGCCGTGCCGACGGCCCGGGACGGTCCGCCGACCAGCAGCGGTTCCGCCGCCTCGGCACGGGCGCCCCGGCCGAGGGCCGGCAGTGGCCCGAGCGGACGGGCGTAGCGACAGGCGTTGCTCAAAAGCTCGGAAAGGATCAGAACAGCATCATCAATGACCGGTTCCGGTATCGCCCGGTCTCCCAGATCTCGACGCAGTCGGCGCCGTGCGACCCCGACACTCGATGGGCCGTGCGGCACTGCCATGGTCGATGAAGTCGGCACTTCACGCGCCACCATCAACGCCACCCCCGGACCTCCTTCAGCGTATGCCGAGGGATGGATGCCCCTTGGCAATACGTCGGAAACGACTGCGCGGCGATCCCGCGCGGTCATTTCAGGCCGGTGCACCGACGGTGCGCGACAGGTGATTCCGTGCTCACCCTCCGTCGTGAAACTGTATGAATTGCGGCAGAAATCGTTGCCGAAAGGTTTGAGTCCCTACCAAGACGGTCAGCTTGTCACGGTGGTTGAACGGTTCACCACGGCTTCACGGCATGCCCGTGCGACACAACACGGCACAACACGACACAACGCGGCGCGGCACGACACGGAAGGGCACGGGACGACACGGCACGCCGCAGGTCCGCGTACCGTCACCGGCCGAGCTGGGCCAGGACCTCCGCCGGGCGGTTGGTGATGATCGCCGACACGCCGAGCTCCAGGCACAGCTCGACGTCGGCCGGCTCGTCGACCGTCCACACGTGCACCTGGTGGCCCAGCTCGCGCAGCCTGGTCACCAGCCCCGGCCGGGCCCGCACCAGGTCGATGCCCGGCCCGGCGATCCGCGCCCCGCCCGGCAGCGGCGCACCGGGGCGCAGCCGCCCGCGCAGCACCAGGCCGCGCTCGAACAGGAACACCCTCGGGTACTGCGGCGCCGCGGCCGCCACCCGGGCCAGCGCGACGGAGGAGAAGCTCATGATCCGGGCGTTGACGCCGTGGCCCGCGCCGGTCTCCGCCGCGTCGGCGCCCCGGCCCCCGGCCGCGCCGCCGATGCCGAACCGGTCCAGCATCCGCAGCAGCTCGGACTCCACGCGGCCGCGGAAGCGCACCGGGTGCTTGGTCTCGATCGCGAGGTCCACCGGCCGCCCGGAGTCCACGACCAGCTCCAGCAGGCTCTCCAGCCGCAGCACGCCGCGCAGCTCCGGGTCCTCGCTCGGCCTGCCGGTCTTCCAGGCGCCGAAGTCGTGCGCCTCCAGCTCGGCCAGGGTCATCGCGGAGACCGTGCCCCGGCCGTCCGAGACCCGGCCGATCCGCCGGTCGTGCACGCAGACCAGCTGTCCGTCGGCGGTCACCCGGACGTCGCACTCCAGTGCGTCGGCGCCCTCGGAGAGCGCCCTGCGGTAGGCGGCGAGGGTGTGTTCGGGCAGGGCGTGCGAGGAACCGCGGTGGGCGATCACCTGGACGGGCCGGGTGGTGCGGGCCGTCACGGGCGAGACATCAGGGCTGGTCACGCCCTCCACGATAGGCGGCGGAAGTGACACGGAGGCGACGTCGGCCCCAACCCGGCGGGCCGACTTCGTCACTCCGTCGCGCGGCCGGGGTCATTCCGGCCGGTGCCACGGCCGATGCGCCGCGGGTCCACCGGCGGTGCACCACCGGTCCACCGCCGGTGCTCCGCAGGCGTTCCGAAGCGGTGTTCCGAGCGGTGTTCCACCGGTGTTCCGTGAGCGTTCCGTGGGCGTTCCGCCGGAATTCCACGGGCATTCCGGCCGCCCCTCGGCCCGGCCGCCCCGGGCCCGCCCGGTCAGCGCGCGTCGGCGGCGGCCCGGCCCCGGGTGAACGGGGTGAGCGCCCAGGTCGCCAGGGCGGGCACCAGGAAGCCGAACAGCGAGGCCGAGGTCCACTCCTGCGGGGTGAAGTGCAGCAGCTCCTGCGCGGACGTCCAGAAGTCCGTCCACCAGCCGGCCACCGCGGTCGGCGCGATCAGCTGGTAGACCGCGAAGCCCAGCGCCCACGGCAGCAGCATCAGCCAGCGGGACGGCGCCTCGTCCGAGAGGTCCCAGCCGCGCCGCCCGGCGCCGAGGAAGTAGTCGACCGCCAGCACCGCGAACATCGGCACGAAGACCGAGCCGATCAGCCCCAGGAAGGCGTAGTACGAGTCGGTGAACGCGGTGATCTGCAGCGCGAGCACGGTGATCAGCGCACCGGTGCCGCCCGTGAGCACCCGGCGGTCGACCTTCGGCAGCAGGTTGTGGATCGACATCGCGGTCGAGTAGACGTTCGCGAAGGACTGGTCGGTCTCGCGCAGCACCAGCACCAGCAGGAACAGCCAGCCCGCCCAGACGCCCAGGAAGGAGTCGAAGATCCGGTCGGGGTCGCCGTCCGCCTGCAGCAGCGCCAGCAGGCCGAGCACGTAGCACCAGACCTGCGCCACCGTGTAGCCGGAGAAGCTGCCCCAGAAGGCCGATCGAGGGGTGCGCGAGTGCCGGGTGTAGTCGGCGGCGAGCGGGACGAAGGAGATGGACACCGCGATCATCGCGTCCGTCGCCGGCAGGAAGCCGTGCCAGTTGCCCGCGCCCGGGTCGGCGACGCCGTTGCGGCCGAGCTGGACGGTGAAGTACACCATCGCGACCGCCACCGCGACGGCGACGAAGCGGCGCAGCACGGCGATCGCGCCGAGCGGCCAGATGGTCAGCGCGGTGGTGATCGCGCCGGCCAGCACGACGAAGAGCCAGCGGTAGCCCTCGGTGCCGACGACGGTCTGCGCGCCGAGCGCGATCGTCAGCAGCTCGTACACGCCCCAGCCGATGCACTGGACGATGTTGAGCACGGTCGGCACGTAGGAGAGCCGGGTACCGAACAGCCCGCGCAGGGTCGCCATGGCGGGCGCGCCGGTGCGGGCGCCGATCAGCGCGGCGACACCGAGCATCGCGGTACCGACCACGGTGCCGGCCACGATCGCGGTCACGGCGGCGGCCAGCGACAGCTCGCTGCCCTTGGCGCCGAGCACGGTCGCGGCGGTGGTGAAGCCGATCAGCGAGACGCCGAGGTTCATCCAGAGCGCGAAGTGGTCGCGGAAGCGGAGGGTGCGGGGCGGCTCGGTGTCGAGCACCAGCGGCGCCTCGACCCGGGCCGGGGGCTCCAGTACGGCGGCGGCCGAGGACGGGGACGACGAGGACGTCGAGGCAGGCGGCATGGCCGATTTCTCCCTACGCCGGCATTACCCGGACAGGTTCCGGCGGTCTGCGCCCCCTCGACGGACGTCCACGGATCCCGTGGCGTACGGTCGACCGGCGCACTCTCAGCCTGGTGGGTCCAAGCTCCCGCGTGTCAGTTCGGAGCGACAGGCTAGCGGGCACGGGGGAGAACGCCAAGGCCAGGGGGCCGGGCGGGCGGCGCTCGGGGCGTCCGTCTGGTCGGGCTAAGGATTCTTATGAGTTCTTCAGAAGGCTCCTTACGGCAATCGAATCGAGTGTGCGAAAAACTATGGTTGTTGGTCCTGTCAGCGATGGAGGTCGTCCGTGAGCACCGAGCGCGAGGTTGGGTCCACCGGGCCGCAGGGGGAGCAGCCCTCCGGCGGCCAGGGGGTGGTGGGTTCCCCTGCTGACGGTCCGGCGCAGCAGAATGCGGCCGGCCCGTCCCCCGCGGCGGAGCAGTCGACTCCGGCCGCCGAGGGGGGTTCCGGCGGGTTCACGCCCACCGTGGCCTTCGGCAAGCTGACCGCCCCCGAGCCGGCGGCCCCGCCGGCCCCGCGCACCCCTGGCCGTCGAGCCCGGCTACCTGGACGCCCCGCCGCCGGTCCTTCCGCCGGCCCCGGCTCCGGCCGCGCCCGCCGCCCCGGCCGGCCCGCAGGGCGGCAACCCGTACGCGACCCCGGCCCCCGGCACCCCGGTGCCCCCGGCCCTCGTCGCGCACGACCCGTACGCGGCGCCGTCCGCGCCGCACGACCCCTACGCGGCGCCCGTCGCCGCCCAGCACGACCCGTACGGGACGCCCGCCGCCCCGCCGGCCCCGGGCGCGACCGGGCAGCACCACCACCCGTTCGGCGCAGGCCAGCCGCTCGGCGGCTGGGGCGCCCACGACGTCACCCCGGCGCGCCCGGGGCCCCGGTGGTCCCGGCGGCCCGCTCGGCTACCCGGGCGAGTACCCCGGCGCCCCGGTCCCGGCGGCCCGCGCAAGAAGCGCGGCGGCCTGATCGCCCTGGTCGCGGCCGTCGCCCTGGTGGCCGGTGTGGCCGGCGGCGCGGTCGGCGTGGCCGTCGCCGACCGCGACGACACCTCCGTCAGCGCCAAGGCCGACCGCAGCTCCACCACGGTCCAGGCCAACAACACCCAGAAGAACGAGCCCGCCCCGGGCTCGGTCGCCGGCATCGCGCAGAAGGCGCTGCCCAGCGTCGTCACCATCAAGGCCCAGGGCAACGGCGAGTCGGGCACCGGCACCGGCTTCGTCTTCGACACCGAGGGCCACATCCTCACCAACAACCACGTGGTGGCGCCCGCGTCCACCAGCGGCGGCAAACTGACCGTCAAGTTCGCCGACGGCAGCTCCTACGGCGCCTCCGTGCTCGGCCGCGCCGAGGGCTACGACGTCGCGGTGATCAAGCTCGACACCCCGCCCAAGGGCAAGCTGACGCCGCTTCCGCTGGCCGACTCCGACAAGGTCAACGTCGGTGACTCCACCATCGCCATCGGTGCCCCGTACGGCCTGGAGTCCACCGTCACCACCGGCATCATCAGCGCCAAGGACCGCCCGGTCGCCTCCGGCGACGAGACCGGCGCGCAGGCCTCGTACATGAACGCGCTGCAGACCGATGCCTCGATCAACCCCGGTAACTCCGGCGGTCCGCTGCTGGACTCCTCGGGCGCGGTGATCGGCATCAACTCCGCGATCCAGTCCAACGCCTCCAGCAACGGCCGGGCCGGCTCCATCGGCCTGGGCTTCGCGATCCCGGTCAACCAGGCCAAGTGGGTCGCGGACACCCTGATCAAGACCGGCAAGCCGGTCTACGCCAAGCTCGACGTGCTGCGCAACGACGACTACAAGGGCGACGGCGCGCAGATCCAGACCCGCGACATCCAGGGCCAGCCGGCCGTCACCCCCGGCGGCGCCGCCGACCAGGCCGGCCTCAAGCCGGGCGACGTGATCACCAAGCTCGGCGGCAGCCCGATCGAGAACGGCCCCGCCCTGGTCAGCAAGATCTGGACGCACAAGCCGGGCGAGACCGTCGACGTCGAGTACACCCGCAACGGCCAGACCGCCACCACCAAGGTCACCCTCGGCACCCGCGTCGGCGACTGACCCCCCGCCCCACCCCGGAAACCCGGTGCACCGAACCCCACCGGACCCGTTAGGCTGACCTCCGCCTGGAGAGCTGCCCGAGCGGCCTAAGGGAACAGTCTTGAAAACTGTCGTGCGGTGACCCCGTACCGTGGGTTCGAATCCCACGCTCTCCGCTGGTAGGAGAAGAACCACCTGCTCAAGGCGGGTGTCGACCTCAGGGTCGGCACCCGCCTTTGTGCTTGTCGGGGTGGGGAGGTGCCCCGTTTTCACCTGAACGGGGGGTTTGCGGGGGATGCGTCGTTCCGGGGAGGGCCGGGTCTCGTGTGTTCGGGCGTAAGGGGCGAACTGCCCTGGGCCCGGCAAGGAGAGACGGATGGCCTGGTACCCCGGCGCGGAGAAGATGGAGCTCCAGCCAGAGTCGGACGAGCAGCCGGCGATCACGCCGACGCAGGTGGTCTTCCACAGTGTGGCGGCGCCGTGGACGCCGCGGCGGATGTACGAGTACTGGCGGGACTCGACCAACCTGGAGTCGCACTTCGGGGTCGGATACGACGGCAGCGTGGGGCAGTTCGTCGGCACCGAGACGCGTGCCGACGCCAATATGGGCGCCAACCGCAGAGCCGACGGCACCGGCGCGGTCAGCGTGGAGACGGCCAGCGACGACGCGAGCACCGATCCCTGGACGGACGCCCAGATCGGCGCCCTGGTCGCGCTCGGGGTGTGGCTGCACCAGCGGCACGGCATCCCGCCGCGGATCTGCCCGCGGTGGGACGCGCCCGGCTTCGGGGTGCACCGGATGTTCCCGGAGTGGTCGGACGGCGGCACGGCCTGCCCGGGGGGCGCCCGGGCCCGGCAGTTCCGCGAGGTGGTGCTGCCCGGCATCGTCGCAGCGGCCGGCGGCGCGCCGGTGCCCACGCCGCGCGGGGACTCCGGCCCGGCCGGCGACCCCGGGCCGGCCCGGTACCGGGTGACGATCAACGGGCTGGAGTACGGCTACGGCGCGCACGGACCGCAGGTCAGGGAGGTCGGCGAGGCGCTCGTCCGGCAGGGCTTCGGCCGGCACTACGCGTCCGGCCCGGACGAGGACTGGCGGGACGCCGACACCCTCAACTACCAGGACTTCCAGCACAGTCTGGGGTACTCGGGGCCGGACGCCGACGGTGTGCCGGGCGAGGGGTCGCTGCGCCGGCTGCTCGGCCGGCTGCCCTCGCCGCGCCGGGTGTCGCTCGCCCACGTGGTCGCGGCCGCCCGCACCGACCCGGGCGCCGAGCAGGGGCACCAGACCTACGGGGGCGAGGTGCGGATCGTCGAACAGGCCCTCGCGGACGAGGGCTTCCTGGAGCAGCGCTGGGTGGACGGCTCGCTCGGCACCCGGACGGTACAGGCGTACGCGGCCTTCCAGCGCAGCCTCGGCTACGCGGGGGAGGACGCCAACGGGGTCCCCGGCCAGCGGAGTCTGCGCACGCTGGGGGACCGACGGGGGTTCGACGTGACCGACTGAGCGCCGCCCGCCGGGGACGGCGGGACCGGCGGTGGTCCCAGGGCTTGACCATGACACCGTGTGAGGGCCTGCACTGGAGGGACCATGTTGAACATCGGAGACTTCGCCAAGCACGGCCGGGTGTCGGTCCGGATGCTGCGTCACTACGACGCCATCGGGCTGATCCGGCCGGCCCGGGTCGACCCGTCGAGCGGCTACCGCTGCTACGAGGCGTCCCAACTCGCGCGGCTCAACCGGGTCATCGCCCTCAAGGAGCTCGGCTTCACACTGCACCAGGTGCGGGCCGTGCTGGACGAGGAGGTGGACCCGGCGGAGCTGCGCGGGATGCTGCGGCTGCGGCGGGCCGAGCTCGCCGCGGCCATGGCCGCGGACGCCGAACGGCTGGCCCGGGTCGAGGCGAGGCTCCGGACGATCGAGAGCGAGGGGACCATGTCCGCACAGGACGTCGTGGTGAAGCGGCTGCCGTCGGTCCGGGCGGCCGAGCTGGCGGGTGTCGCGGCCAGCTACGAGCCGCAGGACATCGGGCCGGTGATCGGCCCGCTGTTCGAGGAGCTCTGCGGTCGCCTGGCGGCGGCCGGGGTCGCGGCCGCCGGGCCGTCCGTCGCCCGGTACGAGGACACCGGGGACGGCGACGGCTCGGTGCTGATCCGGGTCGCCGTGCCGGTCCCGGCCGCGACCGGCCCGGCCACGGGCGAGGAGCACGGCTTCGCGGTGGTCGACCTGCCGGCCGTCGAGGCGGCGGCGACCGTGGTGCACCGGGGCTCGATGGACGAATCGCTGGGCTCCTTCCAGGTGCTGGCGCGGTTCGTCGAGGAGAACGGCTACCGCTCGACCGGCTACGCCCGGGAGCTCTACCTGGAGTGCCCCGAGAACCCGGCGGACTGGGTGACGGAGCTGCAGGAACCGGTGGTCCGCGCCTGATCCGCGCCCCACGGCCCGGCGTTTGCCCTGAAGCCGGTCGAGGGTCCTAGCGTCGGCGCGCATGACGACCACCGGTGCACTCGCACCCGACGCCGACGCCGATGCGGCCGATCCCTCCGCCGCTGCCCGGCCGGCCCTGCCCGCGCCCTATCTGCGCTGGCTCGCCGGCGCACAGCTCGGGGCCCTGGGCGACGCGGCCCTCGCCTTCGCCCTGGGCTGGGCCGCCGCCGCGCACGGCGGAGCCGCCGCCGGCCTGGTGCTCACCGTGATCACGGTGGCCCGGACGGTGCTGGTCCTGGTCGGCGGCGCGGTGGCGGACCGGCTGGGCGCGCGCCGGGTGATGCTCGCCGGGGACGCGGTGATGCTGGCCGCGACGCTCGCCCTGGCGGCGGCGGCCGGACTGCTGGGTACCCCGCTCCGGCTGCTGCTGCTCGCGGCGCTGGTGATCGGCGTGGTGGACGCGTTCTACCTCCCGGCGAGCGGGTCGATGCCCCGTCTGCTGGTGGACGCCGGGCAGCTGCCGCGGGCCCTGGCGCTGCGGCAGGCGGGCGGTCAGCTCGCCGCCCTGCTGGGGGCACCCCTCGGCGGCGCGCTGGTCGCGGCGGGCGGGCTGCCCGGGGCGGCGCTGGTGGACGCGGCGAGCTTCGCCGTCCTGCTGCTGGTGCTGCTGCTCCTGCCGGTGTCCGACCCGCGGCGGGCCCCGGCGGCCCGTGCCGGTGCCGGTGCCGGTGCCGG
>NZ_JZWY01000094.1:0-9211 GCF_000966955.1 Streptomyces sp. NRRL S-495 | reverse complement strand
GGCACCGCCACCGGCACGGACAGGTCGGCCGGGCTGGTGCGGGAGGCGGCCGCCGGGGTGCGGCTGGCGACGGGTGACCGGTTGCTGCGGGCGGCGCTGCTGCTGGCCGGCGCCGCGGCCGGGGCGGTGCTGCCGGTGGTCTCGCTGCTCGGACCGCTGCTGGCCCGGTCCGCCGGGTGGGGCGCGGGGGCGGCCGGTCTGGTGGCGGGCGCCCAGGGTGCGGGCGTCCTGGCGGTGGCGGTCCTGCTCGCCCGTCGGGGCGCGGGGGCCGGACGGCGCCCGCTCGGCGCGGGGACGGGGGCGGCGGCAGGGCTCTGCGCCGCCGCCGCGGGCATCGCGCTGCTGGCCGCGGCGCCGGTCCCGGTGGCGGCCGTGGTCGGCGGGCTGCTGACGGGGGCCGGGTCGGGGCTGTTCGCCGGCCGGCTCGGGCCGCTGGTGCTGGGAGCCGCGCCGGACAGCCATCTCTCCCGGGTGCAGGCCCTGCTGACCCTGGTGCAGAGCGCCGCGCTGGTGCTCTCGACCGGGGCGCTCGGCCTGCTCGCCGACACGGTCGGACCCCGGGTCCCGATCGCTCTCTGCGCGCTGGCCACCGGGGCCGCCGGACTCCTCGCTCTGGCCTCGCCGGTCCTGCGCCGGGCCTGACCTCCCGGGTGTACTTGCCGGGCGGGCGGGCGGCGGGCAGAGTGCGAGACCGGGACGGGCGGCGGAGGGCGGAGGCGGCGATGAGTGACCTGACGGACCGGCTGGCGGAGGGCCTCCCGCCCGGAGCGATGGCCGTGGACCCGGACGTGACGGCCGCCTACCGGCACGACATGGCGGACTTCTGTCCGGCCGGCACCCCCGCCGTGGTGGTCTTCCCGGAGACGGTCGAGCAGGTGCAGCACGTGCTGCGCACCGCCACCGCGCTGCGCGTCCCGGTGGTCCCGCAGGGGGCCAGGACCGGCCTGTCCGGCGCGGCCAACGCGGTCGACGGCTGCATCGTGCTGTCGATGCTGCGGATGAACCGGATCCTGGAGATCGACCCGGTGAACCGGATCGCGGTGGTCGAGCCGGGGGTGGTCAACGCCGAGCTCTCCCGGGCGGCCGCCGCCTCGGGGCTCGCCTACCCGCCCGACCCGTCGAGCTGGGAGTCCTGCACCATCGGCGGCAACATCGGGACCGGCGCGGGCGGGCTCTGCTGCGTCAAGTACGGCGTGACCAGTGAGTACGTGCTCGGCCTCGACGTGGTGCTGGCCGACGGACGGCTGCTGTCCACCGGGCGCCGGACGGCCAAGGGCGTGGCCGGCTACGACCTGACCCGGCTGCTGGTCGGCTCCGAGGGCACGCTGGGCGTGGTGGTCCGCGCCGTGCTGGCGCTGCGGCCGGCCCCCGCCCCGCAGCTGGCGCTGGCGGCGGAGTTCCCGAGCACGGCCTCGGCGGGCGCGGCGGTCTGCGAGGTGATGGCGCGGGGCTTCACCCCCTCGCTGATGGAGCTGATGGACCCGGTGAGCGTGCGCGCGGTCAACGAGCTGGGGCGGATGGGCCTGCCGGAGTCGACCCGGGCGCTGCTGCTGGTCGCCTTCGACGGTCCGGACCGGGTGGCCGAGCTGGCCGCGGTCGGTGAGCTGTGCCGGGCGGCCGGGGCGACCGAGGTGGTGCCGGCCGAGGACCAGGCCGAGTCCGAGCTGCTGCTGGAGGCGCGTCGGCTGGCGCTGCCCGCGCTGGACCGGCTGGGCACCACGATGATCGACGACGTGGCGGTGCCGCGCTCACGGCTGGCCGAGATGCTGGAGGGGGTCGCGGCGATCGGCGAGCGGCACGGGCTGACCATCGGGGTGGTGAGCCATGCCGGGGACGGCAACACCCATCCGATCGTCATCTTCGACGCGGCGGACCCGGAGCAGTCGGCGCTGGCGCAGCGCTCCTTCGACGAGATCATGGCGCTGGGGCTGGAGCTGGGCGGGACGATCACCGGGGAGCACGGAGTGGGGCTGCTCAAGCGGGAGTGGCTGGCGCGGGAGCTGGGGCCGGTGGCGATGGAGCTGCAGCGGCAGCTGAAGGCGGTCTTCGATCCGCTGGGGATCCTCAATCCCGGCAAGGCGGTTTGACCGCACCCTCGGGCCGGGCAACAAAAGTATTGTTCTCCGGATTTTCAGACTGTCGCAGGATGGCCGGAATTATCGACACGGTAGCGTGACCGCACCGGTGAGGGGCGTGTTTGTTTCCGCCGCGCGCCAGGGTAGTGCGCCGGGTTGTCCGTATGCCCCCTTCGCGCCGCCCCCGGAGACTCGGTCGTATCCGACCGTCCGGGCGACATCGCAGGTCGGCGGCGGTGTGTCGGCGCGCTTCCAGAACTGGTCGCAGTTATGCGCGGGGCTGCTGGATATCACGCTAAAGGGCGAAAAGGGAGCCGGGAGGTGGTGCTTTGTCGATTTGTTGCGGAAGTCTGTGACCCGGCGTCGCAGCCCGCAGGTGTTCGTCTGGCCGGCGAACTCCCGCACCCAATGCACGATTACCGTTTTTTGGAGGCTCCCATGGCTCGCAACCGAATCCGTCGCACCGCCGGTGTGCTGCTCGCGGCCCCGCTCGCGGCCGGACTGCTGCTCGCCGGTGCCGGTGCCGCCGCCGCCGACAACGGCGCGCTCGCCAACGACGGGTCCAACAGCGGTGTGGTGTCGAACGTCGGGACGGGCAACGTCTTCGGCTCCGTCGACGGCAACTACATCTCCACCCAGCAGACGGCGACCGGCTCCGGCGCCTCGAACCAGGCCAACACCCTCGCGGTGAAGGACAACTCGGGCACCATCCTGGCCGGCCAGTCCAACAAGAACTACAGCATCGTCTTCGCGCCGATCTTCCACTGAGCACCCGGGCGATCGGGCACCGGGGCGTCCCGGGTGCCGGCACCGACCGGGAGCCGTCGACGGCGGGGGCGCCGTCGACGGAGTACCGGGGCCGGCCGGGGCGGACGCGGGTGGGCTGAGCACCCGCGACGGGTCCGGAGCGGACCGCGAAGTGGATCGGAAGAACCGCGATCGGAACGGATCGCACAGCACGCAACCAACCGGGCAGCGGAAAGGGTCACCGCGAACCGGTCCTGTGGGCGGCACCGAGCATCGGTGCCGCCCACGGGCGTGTCCGGGCGTACGGCGTGTCCCGGCGTGTCTGAGCGTGTCTGGGCGTGTCTGGGCTTGTCGGGGGTGTCCGAGGGCGTCCACGGACGGGCCGGCGCAGGGCCCGCGCCCCGACTCGTCACCGTGCGGCGGTACGGTTGCGCTCCGACAGTGCACCCCCGAGCCCGGCGCCCCCCGGCGGCCCGTCCGGCGAGGGGCTGCGGCGGCGGCAACCGGAAGGAAGGGCGCGATGGCAGCCGAGGACGAGGACCTGAGCGGCCCGGGCGGGACCACGCCCGCACCCGGTCCCGGGTCGGGCCCGGAGCCGCGCCCGGAAACGCGGTCCGAGCCCCGGTCCGTGCCCGAGCTGATGCTGGGCCGCCCGCCGATGGCCCGCCCGCTGCCGGGCTTCGACACCGGGGCGGCCCCGGCCGAGCCCGGCCCGCTCTTCGTCGACTGGCTCGCCACCGCGCTCGACGCCGGGGTGCTGGACCCGCAGGTGTTCACCCTCTCCACGGTCGACGCCGACGGCCTGCCGGACGCCCGCGTCCTGGTGCTGCGCGACGTGGACGCGGCCGGCACCGGCTGGGTCTTCTCCGCCGCCGCGGACAGCCCCAAGGGCCGCCAGCTCGCCGACCACCCGGCCGCCGCGCTCACCGTCTACTGGCCCCGGCTCGGCCGCCAGGTGCGGGTCCGCGGCACCGTCGAACGGGCCGCCGACCTGGTCGCGGCGGCCGAGTTCGCCACCCGCTCCCCGGACGCCCGGATCGGTGCGCTGGTCGGGCGGCAGAGCGAGCCGCTGGCCTCGCCGGCCGAGTACGAGGAGGCAGTGGCGGTGGCCCGGCGCCGCCTGGAGGCCACCCCGGACGCGGTCGCCGCCGGGCATGCCGTCTACACGCTCTGGGCGCACGAGGTCGAGTTCTGGCAGGGCGAGGCCGAGCGCCACCACGTCCGCCTCCGCTACACCAGAACCGGACCGGTGCTCACCCCGGAGTGGTCGCGCACCCTGCTCTGGCCGTGAAGCACCGAAGCACCTGAAGGCCCGGAGCACCCGAGGTACCCGAGGCACCTGAAGGCCCGAGGCACCTGAAGCACCGCGGCGGACGGGCGGGGGCGCGCATCGACCGGATGCGCGCCCCCGCCCGTCTCAGCGCCGCCCGGTCAGGGTGGCCCCGACGCTCGCCGCCACCACACAGCCGATCCCCGCCAGCTGGGCGACGCCCAGCAACTGTCCGAGCACCACCAGCCCGACCAGCGCGCTGACCGCCGGCTCCAGGCTCACCAGCACGCTGAACACCCGCTGGGGCATTCGCCGCAGCGCCGTCATCTCCAGCGCGTAGGGGATCACCGGCAGCAGCAGGGACACCCCGGCGACCGCGAGCAGCAGCATCAGCGGCGAGGCGTCCGGCGCGGACAGTCCGTCCCAGGCCTCGCCGAGCCCGAACGGCGCCACCGCCAGCGCGCCGACCGTCATCGACACGGCCAGCCCCTGGAAGCCCTGGAACGCCGCCCCGACCTTGTCCGTGAACAGGATGTACGCGGCATAGCAGGCCGCCGCCCCGAAGGCGCAGAGCAGACCGACCGGGTCGAGCCCGGCGCCGCCCTCCCCGCCCTCGCCGAGCAGCGTCAGCAGTGCCACCCCGCCGGCCGCGAGCAGCGCCCACAGCAGGTGGCTGGCACGGCGGGCGAAGTACAGCGCCACCGCGAGCGGGCCGAGGAACTCGATGGTGGCGGCGGTGCCCATCGGCAGCCGGTCGATCGCCCCGGCGAACAGCAGGGTCATCCCGGCCGAGGCCATGCCGAGCAGGCCCGCGGCGGCCAGGTCGCGCGGCCGGCGCCCGCGCAGCCGGGGCCGGGTGACGGCGAGCAGGATGACCGCCGCGAAGCCCAGCCGGAGGAAGGTGGTGCCGCTGACCCCGAGCGGGCCGAACAGCGGCTTGGAGAACGCGATCCCGGTCTGCACCAGGAACATCGCCGTCAGACAGAGCAGCGGCGCCGGGATCCTCTCCGGGCGCCGCAGGAAGTTCGGGAACCGTCGGCCGGACGGTCGGCCGGTTCGCGGGTCCGGTGGCAGCCCCTCCGCGGGCGCCCCGCCTCGTCGCCAGCCGCCCCGCTCGCCGGCGGGCTCGCCCTTGGGGGCGGGCGGCATGACAAGCGCCTCGGCGACGGCGGTGGCCGTCGTCGGGGCGGAGGTTTCGCTGAGGTGGGGCGTGGGCATGAAGGCGAGTTTGCCGTAAGGAGCCACCGGGCAGCAAGCTCGTTACAAAAATCGGGACGGATACGGACGGGTGCGTCCGAAAGGGTGGGCTTTTCGGGGGTGCCCGGCGTGGTTGCCGTGGTTGTCCGACGTTCCGTCAGTATCAAGGCGGCGTGCGCTATCTCCGCCCCACCGCCCTCGCCGCCGCCTCCTTCGTCCTGCTGCTGGCCGCCGGCGGTCCGGGCGCCAGCGCCGACGAGACCGCACCGGTGGTCGCCGCCGCCCCGCGGATCCGGGCCACCGTCCTCCCCGACCGGTTCGGCCCGCCCGCCGCCCGGGCCCGGGACCTCTTCACCGGCGCGGCCTTCGACGCCTGCACCGCGCCACCGCTGGAGACCATGCGGGCCTGGCGCGACTCCTCGCCGTACGGGGCGGTCGGCATCTACACCAGCGGGAGCCAGCGCGGCTGTGCCCAGCCGAGGCTCGGCGCCGACTGGGTGCGGCAGGCCAGGGCGATGGGGTGGCGCTTCCTGCCCGTCCACGTCGGCCGCCAGGCGCCGTGCAGCGAGCTGAGCCGCAAGCCGAAGCGGATCGACCCCGCCCGGGCCGTCCAGCAGGGCCGCGAGGAGGCGGTCGAGGCGGTCCGCGGTCTCAAGGCGGTCGGGCTCGGCAAGGGCAGCCCGGTCTTCCTGGACATCGAGGCCTACCCGGTGCGCGACCCTGCCTGTGGGCAGGCCGTGGTCGACTTCACCCTCGGCTGGACCCAGGCCCTGCACCTGGCGGGCTACGGTTCCGGCTTCTACTCCAGCCTCGATTCCGGCATCGCCGACCTCGCCGCGGCCGCCCGGGCCGGCAGCGCGCCGCTGCCCGACACCCTCTGGTACGCCCGCTGGGACGACCGGGCGGACACGGCGGGCGGCGGACCGCTCGCCCCGGACCTCTGGGCCCCGCGCCAGCGCGTCCACCAGTACCGCGGCAATGTCGAGGAGACCTACGGCGGGGCGACGCTCACCGTCGACCGCAACCAGGTCGATGCCCCGCTGGCCGGCTGAGGCGGCGTCACTCCCGCAGGGCGAGCCCCAGGAAGCCCAGGCCGCCGCAGTGGCGACAGGTCTGCGGGATGTGCCCGGTGCCGGTCCGGCCCGCGCGCAGGCCCATCCGCGCCTCCGTCCGGACGCCCTCCGCACAGCACGGGCACGGCATCCGGAGCCCGCTCGGCAGCGGCCCCGCCCGTCGTTCGTCACGCCCGTCACCCATGCCCCCAGTATCCCGCCCGTCCCGGCGGCCGTGATCGGGGCAACTGTGCCGGAATGCTGACAGCGAGGGTGCGGCGCGGCACAATCGGGCTCTACTGCCCCGTATTACCGCCCAGTAGCCGGTCTCCGGCCGGGCCGGGGCAGCACCGCCGCAGTGCAGCCCAGGTCGAGGAGGACCCGTGTTCAGCACGATGCAGGACGTTCCGCTCACCGTCGCCCGAATCCTTGAGCACGGGTCGACCGTCCACGCCCGCTCGACCGTCACCACCTGGGACGGCACCGGACCCGTGGTCCGGACCTACGCGGAGGTCGGGGCGCGGGCCGCGCGGCTGGCCTGGGCCCTGCGGGACGAGCTCGGCGTCACGGCGGACGACCGGGTGGCCACCCTGATGTGGAACAACGCCGAGCACCTGGAGGCCTACCTCGCCGTGCCGGCGATGGGCGCGGTGCTGCACACGCTCAACCTGCGGCTCCCCGCGAACCAGTTGTCCTTCATCGTCGACCACGCCGCCGATCGCGTGATCATCGTCAACGGCACCGTGCTCCCGCTGCTGGCCGCCGTCCTGCCGCGGCTCGCCCCGACGCTCAAGCACATCGTGGTCAGCGGCCCGGGCGACCGCTCGGTGCTGGCCGGCTTCGCGGGCGGCGTGCACGACTACGAGGAGCTGATCGCCGACCGGCCGGCCGAGTACCCCTGGCTCACCGACATCGACGAGCGCCGGGCCGCCGTGCTCTGCTACACCTCCGGCACCACCGGCGACCCGAAGGGCGTCCTCTACAGCCACCGCTCGGTCTACCTGCACTGCCTCCAGGTCAACACCGGCGACAACTTCGCCTTCACCCCGCGCGACACCGCCCTGCCGGTGGTGCCGATGTTCCACGTCAACGCCTGGGGCATCCCGCACGCCGCGTTCATGTCCGGCGCCAACCTGCTGATGCCGGACCGCTTCCTCCAGCCCCGGCCGATGGCCGAGATGATCGCCGCCGTGAAGCCCACCGTCAGCGCGGCCGTGCCGACGATCTGGAGCGGGCTGCTGGACGAGCTGGACGCCGGCGACTACGACACCTCCAGCCTGCGGATGGTCGTCATCGGCGGCTCGGCCTGTCCGCCCTCGCTGATGAAGGGGTACGAGGAGCGCCACGGCATCCGGGTCGTCCACGCCTGGGGCATGACCGAGACCTCGCCGCTCGGCTCCTTCGCCCAGCCGCCCGGCGGCCTCACCCCGGAGGAGGAGTGGCCCTACCGGGTCAGCCAGGGCATCTTCCCGGCCTCCGTCGAGGCCAGGCTGATCGGCCCGGGCGGCGAGCGGATGCCCCACGACGGGGTGTCGGCGGGCGAGCTGGAGGTGCGCGGCCCGTGGATCGCGGGGGCGTACTACGGCGGCGCCGGGCAGGACCCGGAGCGCCCGGACGACAAGTTCGCCGAGGACGGCTGGCTGCGCACCGGCGACGTCGGCACCATCACCGCGGACGGCTATCTGACCCTCACCGACCGGGCCAAGGACGTGATCAAGTCCGGCGGCGAGTGGATCTCCTCGGTGGACCTGGAGAACCACCTGATGGCGCACCCGGAGGTGGCCGAGGCCGCCGTGGTGGCCGTGCCGGACGAGAAGTGGGGCGAGCGTCCGCTGGCGACCGTCGTGCTGCGGCCGGGCGCCACCGTCGGGCTGCCGGAACTGCGGGCCTTCCTGGCCGGGCGGATCGCGTCCTGGCAGCTGCCCGAGCGCTGGGCGATCGTCGAGGCGGTGCCGAAGACCTCGGTCGGGAAGTTCGACAAGAAGGTGATCCGGGCCGACTACGCGGACCGGAAGCTGGACGTCACGCTGCTCGGCAAGGAGTGACACCCGGCGGGACACCCCCGCCGGAACCACCAGGGCTGGCCGCCCCCGCAGAGGGGGTGGCCGGCCCCGGTCGTTCCGGGCCGCGCGCTCAGCCGGCGGCGGCGACGCCCGCCTCGCCCATGGCGCCGATCCGCCCGAGCAGGTCGACGATCCGGGACTGGACGTCCTCGCTGGTCGAGCGCTCGGCGAGGAAGAGGACCGTCTCGCCGGTGCGCAGCCGGGGCAGCTCGCGCGGGTCGAGGTCCACCGAGGTGTAGACGACGAGCGGGGTGCGGTGCAGCCGGTCGTTGGCGCGCAGCCAGTCCAGCAGGCCGACCCGGCGGCGGCGGATCTGGAGCAGGTCCATCACCACCAGGTTGGGCTGCACGCTGCTGGCCCGGGCGACGGCGTCGTTCTCGTCCACCGCGTGCTCGACGTGCATGCCGCGCCGCTCCAGGCTGCCGATCATCGCGACGGCGATGTCCGGATCGCTCTCGACCAGCAGGACGCGCGGGGCGTGGTTCTCGCCGTCGCGCGGAGCGAGGGCGCGCAGCAGCACGGCCGGGTCGGCGCCGTACGCGGCGTCCCGGGTGGCCTGGCCGAGACCGGCGGTGACCACCACCGGGACCCGGCTGTTCAGCGCGGCGGTGCGCAGCGACTGCAGCGCGGTGCGGGTGATCGGGCCGGTCAGCGGGTCGACGAAGAGCGCGGCGGGGAACCCGGAGACCTGCGCGTCCACCTCCTCGCGGGAGCGGACGATCACCGGGCGGTAGCCGCGGTCCTGCAGTGCCTGGCTGGTGGCCGGGTCGGGCTCGGGCCAGACCAGCAGCCGGCGCGGTCCGCCGT
>NZ_JZWY01000093.1:0-387 GCF_000966955.1 Streptomyces sp. NRRL S-495 | reverse complement strand
CGTCGGGGGCGGGCGCGGGCACCGGGCGCTCGCCGGACTCGGGACCGCCGCCCGCCGGGGCGATCGGCAGGGCCGCCGGGAGCGCCGGCGTGGGCGCGGCGGGCAGCTCGGCCATCGGTCTCGGTGCGGGCCGGGCCTCGGCGGGGGCCGGCACGGGGACGGGCGCGACGGCGGCGACCGGGCTCACCTGGGCCCCCGGCCCCGACCCGCCGGGCACACCGGGCAGGCCGGTGCCGCCGAGCGGCCGCGGCGGGGCCAGCTCGCCCAGGCCGGTGCCGACCGGCTGCGGTGCGCCTTCGCGGCGGTCGCCGTCGGGGGTGACGGGCACGGCGCCGTCCGGCAGCGCCGGGGCCGCCGACGGCAGTGCGGGCAGTGCGGCGGGCGTAC
>NZ_JZWY01000092.1:0-25853 GCF_000966955.1 Streptomyces sp. NRRL S-495 | reverse complement strand
GGGCAGTGCGGCGGGCGTACTCGCTGCGGCGCCGTCGGGCGCGGCCGGGCCGCCGTTCTCGCCGCCGGGCCCGGGCGGGACGGCCAGTCGGCGGCGGCGGCCGGTCGGTGTGGGACCGGCGGGCTCGGCCGGAGCCGGGGCCGGACCGGCCGGCAGGGCGTGCTCCAGCCCGGGGTAGACCGGGGTCTCGGGAACGCCGGGCAGGGCGAAGCCGCCGGAGGAGTCCTCGTTGCCGGGCAGCGCGCGGCGGCGTCGGGACGGCCGGGGCTCGGAGCCGGGCTCGTCCGGTCCGCCCGCGCCGTCCTGACCGCTCCGGCCGGCCGCCGGGTCCTCCGGGGAGGGGCCGGGGCCGAGGGCGATCGGTGTGCGCGGGCCGGCCGCGCTGTCGGCGGTCCGGGGCTCGCCGTCCGCGCCGGTGGTCCCGTCGCCGGGGTCCGGGGCGGGGCGCCCGGCGTCGACCGGGACGGCGTAGGCGGTGCCGGAGCGGCCGTCGTCCTTGCCCCAGGGGTCGCTCTGCGGGTCGTTCGGGCCGCCGAGGCCCTGCCGCCCGTACGCGGGGTCGTTGCCGGTGCCGTTCCACTGCTCGGGGACGGCCCGCTCGATCCGGGCCGGGGCGTTCGGCCACTGGTCGGCCGGGATGTCCAGGCGGTCGCCGGGTCCGGGGACGTCCTGGGCGGTGTCGTGGTCGGTGGTCGGCTGCTCGACGGCGGGGCGCCCGCGCCGGCCCCGGCGCTGCTCGACGACCGGCGCCGGGTCGGTGCCGGGCTCGGCGGCCGGGTCGGCCGGCGGACCGTCGGGGGCGGCGGTCGCGGAGTCACCGCGCCCGCCCTCCCGGGCGGTGCCGTCCGCCGGGGTGGCGGAGGAGCCGCGATCGGCCGCGGGGCCCGCCGCACCGGGAGCGGTGGGCGAGGCACTCTCGGCCGCCGGCTCCTCGGCGCGCGCGGTGGGCAGCTGCGGGATGCCCGGCAGATCGGGCAGGACGGCGCTGTCGCTCTCCTTGGGCCGGTCCGAGCGGCCCTCGGCACCCGCGCGCTCGGCGGCGGCCTTCGCGGCGACCGGGTCCAGCGGCAGCTCGACGACATAGGTGGTCCCGGCGCGACCCGGCAGCTCGTGCGGCTGGAGCACCCCGCCGTGCCGCTCGACCACCGCGCGGGCTATCGGCAGGTGGACGGGGCTGCCGCCGCGTCCGGGGCCGCGGATCTCCACCCGGGCGACCTCACCGCGCTGGGCGGCGGCGAGCACCACGGCCGGGGTGTCGCCCCCGCCCGGCGGAAGGGCCGGGGTACCGGGGGCGGCGAGCCCGGGGGAGGGCAGCTCGGGCTCGGCGTCCAGCGACAGGCCGACCCCGCTGACGTCCGCGACCAGGTGGGCCAGCGCCTGGGCGAGCCGCTGCTCGTCGGCGATCACCTCGACGGCGGCCGCGTGCACGGAGAACCGCACCCGCCCGGCGCCGACCAGCTCGCCCGCGTGCTCGACGGCCCGGCGGACCACCTTGTCCAGGGCGACCGGGACCCGCTCGGCGGGCTTCGGCCCGCCCTTGCCGTCCGCGGCCGCCGCTGCGGCGGCGCTCTCGCCGGCCTCGGAGCGCTGGTGGGCCAGCACACCGTCGATCAGCTTGCCGAACCGGCGGCACTCGTCGGCGAGCCGGCGCAGCGTCCAGTTGGCCTCGGGCCAGAGCTGCCCGGCCGGGTCGGCGGCGAGCGTGTCGATCCGCCGGTGCAGCGCGGTCAGCGCGCCGCCGAGCTCGCTCTCCAGGACGGCGGTGAGGTGCTCGTTGCGGGCGACCAGCGCGAGTTCGCGGCTGCGGTCGGTGAAGGTCATGACCGCGCCGACCAGCTGGTCGCCGTCCCGGACCGGGGCGGTGGTGAGGTCGACGGTGACCGGCCGGCCGTCCTTGCGCCACAGCACGGTGCCGCGCACCCGGTGCTTGCGGCCGGAGGTCAGGGTGTCCAGCAGCGCGGACTCCTCCAGCGACAGCGGGGTGCCGTCGGCCCGGGAGTGCTGGATCAGCGGGTGCAGCTCACGGCCGCCCAGCTCGCTGGCCCGGTACTCCAGGATGTGCGCGGCGGCCGGGTTGACCAGCACGCAGCGGCCTTCGAGGTCGACGCCGAGCACGCCCTCGGCGGCGGCCCGCAGGATCATCTCGGTCTGCTTGTGCTGGCGGCGCAGCTCGGCCTCGACGCCGAGCCGGCCGGTCAGGTCGCGGACCAGCAGCAGGAGCAGGTCGGAGGAGCGGGAGCCCTCGCGGTACGGGTCGTAGGGGACCAGCGAGGAGACCGCGTAGCCCCGGCCCTCGCCGGCGCCGGAGCCGTCGTCGTCGAAGTCGTTGCCGGAGACCTCGACCGGGAAGGTGCTGCCGTCGGTGCGCCGGGCCGTCATCCGGACCGGGCGGTCGAGCGCCTCGTCCTCGCGGGTGGCGGGTCGCATCGAGCCGGGGATCCGGCTCGGGTCGAACTCCGGGAGGAGGTCGAGCACACCCATCCCGACCAGTGACGTGCCGGGCGCTTGGAGCGCCTGTACGGCCGCGGTGTTGGCATCGACGACCGTGCCGTTGCTGTTGACCAGCAACAACGCATCGGGCAGGGCGTCGAGTATGGCGGCGAGGCGAGCAGCGCCTCGGATCGGCCTGCTGCTCACGTCGACAGGTCTCCTCGGCTTCAGGGCAGCTCTCTCCGGAGAGGGCAGTATCTCATTCTTCTTTGCGGCGAGGACGACCCGCCTAGTAACGTTGTCGGCGGTTGGTGCCGGGCCCCCGGGTTGTGGCATCATCACAGGCACAGGGAACGAGTCCGCGCACGCGGGGTTGGTCCATGTGGAGGAGGCTTCGCCTAGTCCGGTCTATGGCGCCGCACTGCTAATGCGGTTTCGGGGTTATTCCTGATCGAGGGTTCAAATCCCTCAGCCTCCGCAGCCGGGAGCCCCGTCGACGATCTTGTCGGCGGGGCTCTTCTCATGTCCGGGGCCCGCCGGCGCGGGCCGCCCGAGGTGCCCGGATCAATCGATTTCGTCCCGCGCCGCAGGTCATGTAATGTTGTTCCCGCACCGCCCCGCTGGAACGTTCACCGGGGCGAGCGCTCATAGCTCAACGGATAGAGCACTTGACTACGGATCAAGAGGTTGCAGGTTCGAATCCTGCTGAGCGCACCAAACCCCGCAAGACCGGATCCGTCCGGCACTTGCGCTCATAGCTCAACGGATAGAGCACTTGACTACGGATCAAGAGGTTGCAGGTTCGAATCCTGCTGAGCGCACCAGAAGAGAACCCCCGGCCCTGGCGGCCGGGGGTTCTTTCGTTTCCGGGGCAGCCCCTGCCGTGTGTGCTCCCGGTGGGCGCGGGCGGTCCGGCCCGCGCGGGGGCAATGGGTGGAATGCGTACCTTTCGGGTACATCCCGTCCTGCCGAGGGCCCGAGGCTGCCAATCGGGTGTCATACGGCCAATAGTGCAAGTGTCGCGGTATGACCGGACCAGGATCGTGATTCCGTTTTGTCACATCTTGTGTCCAGACTGCCCGGTCACCCAGGCCGCCCGGCAGCCGATCTGAAGGAGAGCCGGATGAACCGACAGTTCCCGGCTGCGGCCGGTGCCGCCGCGGTCCTGGCGGCCGGGCTGCTGATCGGTTGGAACCCGCCGCCCTCGGCCGCCCAGCAGTCCCCCGGGAGCTGGACCGCCGAACGCGGCGCGGTGCTGCCCTCCGGGCTCTCCGTCCAACTGGACTTCTCCGCCGACCCCGGGATGTCGGTCACCGCCGGCCCGGGGAAATTGGCGGACCGCGCCGGCGGCGGGCGTTCCCGTGCGCTCTACGCCGACGGACTCCGGCCCGGAGATCCCGCGCAGTCCTTCCGGATCGCCGAGGACCGTCCGCAGACGGACGGTTCCTGGCGCACCGTCGGAACGCTTCGGCTGACATTCTCCCGGGCCGTCCGCAATCCCCGGCTGCACCTCAGTGGACTCGCCGGAATCACCACCGGGAAATCCGGTTCCACCGGCACCGCGACCAGGCTCACCCTGACCGGCGGCTCACCGGCCGCCCCCACCCTGGTCAACCGCACCGACTGGCCCGGCTGGACGGTCGACGGCAACACGCTCGCCCCCGCCCGGGCCGACGGCGGCGCCGACGGCGACCCCGGGTCCGCCGCCGAGGGCAGCCTGGAGCTGGCCGGGACCTTCCGCACGGCGATCTTCCGGGTCGAGCGGCGCTCGACCGCCCGGGCCGGCTCCACCACCGCCCCGGGCCCGCTCACCCAGTCCTACACGGTCACCCTCGACGAGGGGGTCGGCACCGCGCCGCAGGGCTACGGCAACGCCTCCCACCTGCTCTCCGACCTCTACCTCGGCGGTGACGCCGCCACCCAGGGGGCCAAGGCCGACGGGCGGCCCGGCTGGCTGTTCCGGCGGCCCGACGCCGGTCGGGCGGACGGCGCGGTGGACGGCGGCACCGGCGGCGGGAACGGGTCCACGGGCGGCGGCAGCGGGGAGGACGGCGGGGCCAATCCGCCACCGCCGCAGCTCCAGCCCGGCCGGGGCGAGTACCAGGGCGCCGACCCGGCCGTCAGTTACCCCGCCGAGGCGGCGATCGGCCACGACTACCGGCTCACCCTCCCGGTCGCCGTCGGCGACTCCTCCGCCACCCTGGCCGGCTGGGTCGACTTCGACCGCAACGGCCGCTTCGAAGCCACCGAGCGGGTGCAGACCGAGGTCGCCCCCGGCGAGCACAGCGCCTCGCTGGAGTGGACCGTCCCCGCCGACGCGGCCTCCGGCGAGACCTGGGCCCGGCTGCGGATCGGCCGGGACGCCGCCCAGCTGGTGCCGGCCGGCGGCTTCGCCGACTCCGGGCAGGTCTCGGACCAGCGGATCCGGCTGACCGTCGGGGCCGCCCGTCCGGAGATCGCCGAACCGGTCGACGGCACCACCCTCGCCGAGGCCCGCCCCCGGATCTCCGGCGAGGGCGCGGTGGCCGGCGCCACCGTCGAGATCCGCGAGGGCGACACCGCGCTCTGCCGGACCCGGGTCGCCCGGGGCGGCGACTGGTCCTGCCGCCCGGACACGGCGCTGGCCCCGGGCCGGCACAGCCTCACCCCGGTGGAGACCACCGGCGGTGGCGTGGTGCTGCGCGGCGAGCCGGTGCGGATCACCGTCAGGACCACGCCTCCGGGCACGCCGGTGCTCACCCTGCCCGAGTTCACCAACGACCCGGGGCTGCAACTGGCCGGCACCGGCGAGCCGGGCAGCACCGTGACCGTGGTCGACCGGTCGGCCGGAACGCGCGAGGCGGCCGGCGGGGGTGGCGGCTCCGGCGGCCAGGGGACCGACCTGTGCAGCACGGGGGTCCGGCCCGACGGCGGCTGGTCCTGCCTGCCGGTGGAGAACCTGGCGGACGGTCGGCACCGGCTCACCCCGACCGCCGCCGACTTCGCCGGGAACCGGACCCCGGGTCAGACGGTCGAGCTGGTCGTCGACACGGTGCCGCCGGACCGTCCGGTGCTCACCGTGCCGACCGCCGGGGAGACCCTCCGGGTCGCCCGGCCCCGGTTCGCCGGGAGGGCCGAACCGGGGGCCCAGGTGCTCGTCACCGCGCGGCCGGAGCGTGCCGCCGAGGCCGCGCGGATCGTCGCCTGCGGGACGACGGCGGCCGTCGACGGCAGCTGGGCGTGCACGGCGAACCGTGACCTGGCGGAGGGGGAGCAGTGGCTGGTCGTCACCGCGACCGACCTGGCGGGGAACGGGACGGCGGCGGAGGCCGTGGCGGTCACCGTCGCTCCGGCGGGCGGAGCGGTCACGCCGACGCCTACGTCCACGCCCACGGTGACGCCCACGCCGGAGGCGACGCCGGACGTGACTCCCACGGTGGCGCCTTCGGTGACTCCTTCGGTGACTCCGGCTCCGGCGGCGAGCGCTGCCCCTACGCCGGTGCCGACGCCCACGGTGACGCCCACGGCGGTGACGGTCGTGCCGTCGTCGCCCTCGGCCGAGCCCACGACGTCCGCGCGCCCCACGCCCGCGCTCTCCCCGTCCCCGACGGCGGCGGTCCCGTCCCCGACGGCCTCGCCCTCGGTACCGGTGCCGCCGACCCCGCCGGTGCCGTCCGCCCCGTCCACTCCGCCCACGCCGTCCACGCCGTCCACTCCGTCGGTGCCGTCCCCGGCCGTCGCCGAGCCGGTCCTCGATCCCGTCCTGCCGGGGCTGCTGCCGATCGTCGTCCCCCCGGTGGCGGCCTCGCCCTCGCCGACCGCGGCTCCGGTGACGGTGGCTCCGGCCACCGGCCGCCCGTCCCCGACCGCTTCCGCCCCGACGTCCCCGACTCCGACTCCGACTCCGACTCCGGCCGTGACCGCGACCGCGAGCCCCGCCCACACCACCACGCCCACGCCCACCTCCACCGCCACCCCGACCACGACGGCGGCCGCCACCCCGACCGGGGCGGACCCGGATCCGGCGGACGTCTCGACCCCGGACCGGGACCCGTCCGACCGGAGCCGAGGTCCGGCTGCCCCGCCCGAGCGCGGACAGCAGCGGGCGGCCGAGCCGGTGGACCCCTCGTCGCCGATGTCCGCCGACCGGCAGCGGTCGGACGCCTGGCGCGGCGCGTTCGCCGGGATCCTGCTGGTGCTCACCGGGATCGGCCTGATCACCCGTCGGATGCTCGCTCGGGGAACCGGGACCCGACGGCGCTGAACCGCTCCCACCATCCGCTCATGTGCCTGCGCGTCAGCTCCGGCTTCGGATGATTCGTCAGGAAATGTCGACACACATAAGCTCAAATGTCGCATTTGATGACGTATGAACTTAGCCTGACTCTGGCACTGCCCGTCAGATCCGGGCCGCCCGTTGCGCGACACACTGAACCTGAGGATCCGTGCATGGACGTCACCCGCGATTCTTCGCAGCGACCCGACCACCTGCCCAAAACACTTCCCCCGGCGTTGCCGGAACGTTCCGCCTCCGGCTCCAGCCCGCTTGCCAAGGTGTTGCGGACGTCCGGGTCGGCCGCCGGACCGGCCGACAGCGGTCCGCCGACCACTCCGCTCACGGTCCTCCCCGGGCCCGCCGGCTCCTCCGTCGATCCGCGCGATCCGTTGGAGGCTGGGGAGCCGACCGTCCGGACGGTTCAGGTGGCCCCGCCCCCGCCCCCGGCACTGGTCGCGGACCCGGAGGAGGAGGTCCCGGCCGGGACGCCGGCCGCCGCCACCTCGCGCCGGCCGCCGCGCGCCGACCAGGCGCTCCGGGAGCGGGACGCGGCCGGTCTGCCCGGCTGGGTCGCGCTGCTGGCGCTGCTGCTCGGCACGGCCGCCGTCCTGCTGGTGCTGGTGCGCGACGGAGTCGTCCCGCACTGGGACGCGCTGCCCGATCTGCGCGCGGACGCCGCCCGTGCCAGTGGCCGGGCCGAGGTGACCGCCCGTTCGGTGGCCGCCGTGGCCGCCGCCGGGCTGCTCGTCGTGCTCGCGCTCGCCGGACTGCTGGCCAACGCCGGCGGCGAGACCCGGGTGCTCACCCGCTGGGGCCGCTACCGGGGCACCGTCCGCCGCACCGGCCTGGTCTGGGTGAACCCGCTGCTGCGCCGTCGCCGGGTGGACGTCCGGCTGCGGCACTGGCGCAGCGAGCCGGCCAAGGTGGTCGACCGCACCGGTACGCCGATCGTGGTCCGGCTGCTGATCGTGTGGCGGGTCAAGGACACCGCCCGCGCGCTGCTGGCGATCGAGGACCACGAGAGCTATCTGCGGGAGCAGGTCCAGGCGGTGCTCACCCGGACCGCCTCCATCCTGCCCTGCGACAGCAACGCGGCACCCGGGCCGGCCCTGCGCGACGGTCAGTGGTTCGCCGACGAGCTCACCCGGGCGCTGGCCGCCGAGGTCGCCCCGGCCGGGCTGGAGGTCTACTCGGCGCAGCCGCTGGCGCTGGACTACGCGCCGGAGGTGGCCGAGTCGATGCGCCGGCGCCGGCTGGCCGATCTGGACGCGGGTCTGCGCACGGTGCTGGTGGACGACGCGGTGGAGGCGGCGGCGCTCGCCGTGCGCCGACTGGAGCGCGCCACCGCGCACGAGCTGGACGAGGCCGCCCGGAGCGCGCTGATGGAGCACCTGCTGGTCGCCTTCGTCGCCCCGGCCGGAGTGGCCGCCTCGGTACCGCCCCCGGCCGCCCGGGCCGGGCGGAAGGAAGGACGACCGGCATGAGGATAGCCAGCGGCACGGACGTCGGCCTCGCGTTCGTGGACGGGACCGCCGACGGGCTCGACACGCTCGACGGATTCAACGCGCTCGACGGGTTCGAGGGCCTCGACGGCTTGGAGGGCCTCGACACCACGGACGGTTTCGAGGAACGCCTCGGCGGCGGTCCCGCGCTCGCGGGCTGTGGCTGCCCGCACTGCGCGGCCCGGCCGCGCACCGCCCGACCGGCAGGGCCGTCCGGGGCCGGCCGAATACACCGGGCGGTGCGCACTGCCTGTCTGGCCACCACCGTGCTGGCCGGCGCCGGGGTGGTCGGACTGACCGCCGGTGCCGGGGCCGCGCAGGCGGCGCCGGGCAAGCAGGGCTGGGACGGCTCCAAGTACTGGTTCAAGAACGCCCGGGGCGAGTGGCGCTGGACCGGCCACTACAGCGTGTACACGAAGGCCGTGGGCGGCGCCGGCTCCTCGTCCACCACCGGTACCCCGACCGGCTCCGGCGCCCCGGCAGGCTCCACCGGGTCCACCGGGTCCACCGCGCAGCCGGCCGCTCCCGAAGCAGCCGTCCGGTCCGCCGGACCGCGCCAGGGCTGGGACGGTTCCAGGTACTGGTTCAAGAACACCCGGGGCGAGTGGCGCTGGACCAGCCACTACGACATCTACCTCGACCGCACCGGCCGGTCGGGCGGCGGGACGCCGGCCCAGGACCAGGCCCCCTCCTCCGACCGGGTGGAGTCGGTGATCGGCTACGCGCTGGCCCAGCTCGGCAAGCCCTATGTGTGGGGCGGCAACGGTCCCTCCGGCTACGACTGTTCGGGGCTGGTGCAGCAGGCCTTCCGGCGGGCGGGCGTCGAGCTGCCGCGGGTGGCCGACGACCAGTACGCGGCGACCACTCCGATCGCGCAGGACCGGCTGCGCCGGGGCGACCTGCTGTTCTGGTCGGACAGCGGCCGGGCCTCGGGGATCCACCATGTGGGGATCTACCTGGGCGGCGGGAAGTTCGTCGAGGCGCCCCGGCCGGGGAAGACCGTCCGGGTGTCGACGATCAGCAACGGCTTCCGGCCGACCCACTTCGGCCGCCCCGTTGTCCACAGCCTGTGGACGACGCGGGCCGCCGGGGCGCGGTGCCGGGGTCAGGCGGAGGCGTCGTCCAGCAGCGCGGTCTGCGCGGGGGTGAGCTCCAGTGCGGCGGCGGCCAGCAGCGGCGGGAGCTGGTCGACGGTGCGGGCGCTGGCGATCGGGGCGGCGACGGTCGGCCGGGCGGCGAGCCAGGCCAGGGCGACGGTGGCGAGCTCGACCTCCTGCTCGGCGGCCACGGTGTCGAGCGCCTCCAGGACCTTGGGGCCGCGCGGGCCGTCCAGGTAGCGGCCGGCCCCCTCGGCGCGGGCACTGGTCACCGAGGTGCCGCCCGGGCGGTACTTGCCGGTGAGGAAGCCCGAGGCCAGCGCGTAGTAGGGGACGGTGGCGAGGCCGTGCGCGGCGACCACCTCGGCCAGCGGGCCCTCGAAGGTGTCGCGGGAGACCAGGTTGTAGTGCGGCTGGACGGCCACGTACTTCGCCAGGCCCTCGCGCTCGGCGAAGGCCAGGGCCTCGGCGAGCCGGTCGGCGCCGATGTTGGAGGCGGCGACGGCGCGCACCTTGCCCTCGCGCACCAACGCGTCCAGGGCGGTGACGAACTCCTCCACCGGGGTGTCGTCGTCCTGGTGGGTGTAGTAGAGGTCGATGTGGTCGACGCCGAGACGGCGCAGCGAGCCCTCGGCGGAGGACTTGATGTTGGCCGCGCGCAGCCCGCGCGCCTCGGGGTGCAGTCCGACCTTGGTGGCGACCACGACGGAGTCGCGGTTGCCGCGGCTGCGCAGCCACTTCCCGATGATCGTCTCGGACTCGCCGCCGGTGTTGCCGGGGACCCAGGAGGAGTAGGTGTCGGCGGTGTCCACGAAGTTGCCGCCGGCCGCGGTGTAGGCGTCGAGGACGGCGAAGGACGCGGCCTCGTCGGCGGTCCAGCCGAAGACATTGCCGCCGAGGGAGAGCGGGAACACCGAGAGCTCGGAGTCGCCGAGCTGCACGTAACGGGGGGCGTCGCTGCGGGAATCGGTCATGGTCCGAGTCAACCCGATCGGCGGGGCGGGCATTCCGGGGTCGTGGGGGACTTCACATGCTTGTCGCACAGTCGTAGTGCGGAGTCCGGGTGTCGGGGCGGTCCGCGGATTCGTTAGAGTCCCTGCCATGGCTGACAACGACTACGACCCCGCCGGCAGCACCCAGATGTTCCGGGCCTTCGTCGACGAGACCCCGGCACCCCAGGCACCGGGCTCCGTCAACACCTACGGCGCCAGCGGCAGCCGCACGGGCATGATCGCGGCGATCGCCGTGGCCGTGCTCGTGGTGGTGGGTGCCGTCATCTGGCTGGCGGTCAAGTAACCCTTGTGGCTGATCGCCTGGCGGTCCGGCGGCCGTACGGCCGCCGTCCCTGCGTCAGCAGGGCTTCCGCCAGGCGTCCAGTTCGAGCTTCTTCTGCATCGAGCTGAAGCCCAGGCCCTTGGTCTTGGCGCAGAACCGGTCCGTGCCGAGCTTGTACTCGACATGGAACACGGCCTTGCCCGCCTGGACGAAGGGCGAGAGCCGGCCGCACTCGTCGAACTGCGCGCACTCCTCGTTCACCGCGAAGTCGAAGTCGCCCAGCAGGGCGGGGATCTGCTCCAGGTCGTTCTTCAGGCCGATCGCCAGGCCGCGTTCGTGGGCGAGCGTGGCGAGCATGCGGTTGTAGCGGAGCTGGTCGTCCGCGGTCAGCGGGAAGCCGCTGTTCTGGTTGTAGGCCTCGATGGTGTCGGGTTCGACGGCGTCGAAGCCCTTCTGCCGGCACATGTCGAAGCGGGCCGCCATCAGCGGCTTCAGCTGGTCGAGCTTGCGGATGTCGAACCACTTCTCGCCCTTCCAGCCGTTGCCCGAGCCCTGGAGGGCCTGGGCGAAGGCGGCGGCGTCGGGGCGGAAGTCCTCCCAGGAACCGGCGTTGATGTAGCAGATCACCTTGCGGCCCTTGGCGTGCAGCGCGGCGACCACGGAGGCGTCGGTCTCGAAGCCGTCGATGTCGTAGACCGGGACGTCGACGGACTGGTCCACGCCGCCGCCGAGTTGCCACTGCCAGGCCAGGCCGGGGGTGGGCTGCCAGCGGGCTCCGGCGGGGGCGGCCGGTGTGCCCGGGGTGCCGGGGACGGCCGGAGTGCCGGGCGTGACGGGGTGGCCCGGAGTACCGGGAGCACTGGGAGTGCCCGGGGCGGAAGGCGTGCCCGGAGTGCCGGGCGGGACCGACGGGGTGCCGGGGGCCGGCGCCGTCGGCGAGCCCGCGTCGGCGGGGGAGGACGGGGCGTCCGGGGTGCCGGGAGTGCCCGGGACGGGGGCGGCGGTGGCCGCCGGGGGCTGCGCGCCGGTGGCGTCGGCCGAGGGGTCGTCCTCGTCCTCCGAACCCGAACTGCTGCACGAGGTCGCCAGCAGGGCGACGGCGGTGGCGAGGGCGAGGGCGGCGGCCAGGGGCCGGGTGCGGCGGGTCACGGTGCTCGAACTCCGGGTGGGGTCAGGTGGGTTCGGTGACGGGCCGACCGACGGTCAGCTCGTGCGGCAGGGTGCGCCAGGGGTTGTCCCCGCTGCCCGGCACGGCGCAGCCGACGCCGGCCCGGCGGGCGGCGATCAGCGCGGCGGCCTCCCCGGAGAGTTCGGCGGGCACGTCGTAGACCAGGTGGCAGAACCGGGCGGCGGCGTGCCGGCCGGTCCACAGCGGCAGGGCCAGCTCCTGGTACGCCGTCCAGTCGCCCTCGAAGGTGACCAGCAGGTCGGCCAGGCCGACCTCGGCGTACCCGGGGTCCGGGTGGTCCCCGTGGCCGAACACCACGGTGGCGCAGCCAGCGGCGCGGGCCGCGGTGGCGAGGCGCCGGTAGTGCGGCAGCGCGCCGGGCGCGGACGACACCTGGTCGAGGTAGACGCCGGTGATGCCGTGGCGCTGACGGTAGGTCAGGATGTCGCTCACCACGGCGGCGTGCGGCCGCCGGCCGTAGTCGGTGTCGGCGTAGCCGAGCAGCGGCAGACCGGCCTTGCGGAGTTCCTCCGCGGCCTCGGTGAACACGTGGTCGGGGTCGCCCGGCCCGTCGGCGAGGTTGAGCACGACGGCGGCGATCCGCTGCGGGTCGGCGGCGGCGACCGCCTGCCAGGCCGCCGGGTCCACCGCGGGGTGGACGTACAGCGGCACCAGCAGGCGGCCGTCGTGGTGGCTCCCGCCCGTCATGCGGTGGCCAGCGGTTCGGTGGAGAGCCAGAGGTCGCGCAGGGTCTCGTCGAGCCCGGTCTCCGGGTGCCAGCCGAGTGCCCCGGCGGCGGCCGACACGTCGGCCTGCTGCCAGGAGACGGCGGCGGAGCGCTCGGAGCCGGCGCCGCTCTCGTCGATCCGGCCGGCGAAGCCGGCTGCCGCGACCAGGCCGTCGGCGATCGCCCGGACCGGCCGGGCCTGCCCGGAGGCCAGGTTGAGCAGCCGCGGCAGCGGAGCCTCGGCGGCCACCGCGAGGGCGACCGCGCGGGCGATGTCCCGGGCATCGACGAAGTCGCGGTGGGCCGAGAGGTCCCCGACCCGCACCACCCCGTCGGTGCCCTCCGGCGCGGCCCGGCGCAGCTCGGCGGCGAGCCGGCCGGGCAGCGAACCGGCCGGGGCACCGGGGCCGACCGGGTTGAACACCCGGAGCACCACGGCGTCCAGCGGTTGAACACCCGGAGCACCACGGCGTCCAGCGGCGAGCCGGCCACCGCGAGGGAGCCGGCCAGCTTGGTGGCGCCGTAGACGCCGACCGGTCGGGCGTCGGCGTCCTCGGCGAGCGAGCTGCCGGGGGCGCAGACGCCGTACTCGCCGGCCGAGCCGATGTGCACCAGCCGGGCCTTCGGGGCGCCCTGTTCGAGCGCCTCGCAGAGCACGGCCGGGCCGCGGGCGTTGACCTCGGCGAGCTTGACAGCGCTGCCGGCCACCGCACCCGCGAAGTTGACCACCGCGTCCGGGGCGTGCGCGGCCAGCTCCTCGCCGAGCGGGCCGGCCTGGGCGGTGGCCAGGTCGAGCCGCAGGTCGTGGTCGGGCCGCCGCCCGGCGGTCAGCACGGTGGCACCCGGCAGGGACCGCAGGGCGGTGGCGGCGTGGCGGCCGAGGAAGCCGTCGGCGCCGAGCAGCAGGATCCTCACGCGGCCCGTCCGTCGTTCTCGGGGCCGGTCGGTACCGCCGCGGCCGGCTGCCCGTCGGCGGCGTCGACGGCGCTGCGGGCGGCGGGGACCGGCCGGTCCTGGCCGTTCGGCACCGCGTACAGGCCCTCTCCCGCGGCGGGGCCGGCGGTGGCCGGCCCGTCCGGGAGCAGCAGCGAGCGGTTGAGCGAGAACTCGGCGTTGGCCCGGTCGTAGTCGTCCGGGCGGCCGATGTCGAGCCAGTAGCCGTCGAACTCGTAGGCGGACGGCGGGGACTTGGCGGCCAGCAGGTCCAGCACCAGTTCGTCGAAGCCCAGCGGCAGACCCGGGGTGTACTTGGCGAGCGCTGCGCGGGAGACGCCGTACACGCCCATCGAGACCCGGTAGTCGATGCTCGGCTTCTCCTGGAAGCCGGTGATGGCACCGTCCTCGGCGGTCAGCACGCCGAAGTCGATCTTCACCTGGCGGGCGTAGGTGGCGATGGTGAGCGGGGCCCCGGACGACTCGTGGTGCTTGAGCACCCCGGCGAAGTCCAGGTCGGTGAGGACGTCGCCGTTCATCACCAGGAAGTTGTCCGGCAGCCGGTCCTGCATGGTGAGCAGCGGACCGAGGGTGCCGAGCGGGCTGTCCTCGACCGCGTAGCCGACCCGCAGCCCCCACTGGGAGCCGTTGCCGACGTAGGCGCGGATGATGTGGCCGAGGTGGCCGATGGCCAGGGTGACGGTCTTGAAGCCCGCGGCGGCGAGCTGGCGCATCACGATCTCCAGGATCGCGTGCTGGTCGCCGATCGGGACGAGCGGCTTGGGAAGCGCGGTGGTGTACGGGCGGAGTCGAACGCCCTTACCGCCGGCCAGGATCACTGCGTGCATGGTGGTTCCCCCACGGAAGTCGATGCGACAAGGGGCCTTCGGTGCCGGAGTGGCCGGAAGGCGGGACCGGGTCAGACGTTGTAGATGTCGGTCTTGTAGCGGGCCAGGTTCGACGGGTCGCGGAAGAACTCGATGGTCTGCTCCAGGCCCTCCTCCAGGGAGTACTGCGGGGTCCAGCCGGTGGCGGTGCGCAGCCGGGTGGCGTCGGCGACCAGGCGCATCACCTCGGAGTTGGTCGGACGGATGCGCTGCTCGTCCTCCTTGACCGTGACGTCGACGCCCATCAGCTTGCCGACCAGGGTGACCAGGTCGCCGACCGAGATCTCGCCGCCGGTGCCGGCGTTGAAGGTGCGGCCGACGACGGCCTCGGCGGGCGCGGTGCCGACGGTGCGGAAGGCCAGCGCGGTGTCCTTGACGAACATGAAGTCACGGGTCGGGCGCAGGTCGCCGAGGGTGATCTCGGTCTCGCCGGCCGCGAGCTGGGCGATCACGGTCGGGATGACGGCGCGCATCGACTGGCGCGGGCCGAAGGTGTTGAACGGGCGCAGGGTGACGACCGGGGTCTCGAAGCTGGCGTGGTAGCTGTCGGCCAGCCGGTCCCCGCCGGCCTTGGAGGCGGCGTACGGGGACTGGGTGTTGATCGGGTGGTCCTCGGAGATCGGCACGGTCTGCGCGGTGCCGTAGGTCTCGCTGGTCGAGGTGTGCACCAGGCGGGGGATGTCCAGGTGGCGCACGGCCTCCAGGACGTTCAGGGTGCCGGTGACGTTGGTCTCGATGTACGAGTGCGGGGCCTGGTAGGAGTACGGGATCGCGATCAGGGCGGCCAGGTGGTAGACCGCCTCGGTGCCCTTCACCAGGCCGTTCACGGAGCCGGGGTCGCGGACGTCGCCGAGGACGATCTCGACGGAGTCCAGCACCTCCTTGGAGAGGGTCTCCAGCCAGCCGAAGGACGAGAACGAGTTGTACTGGACCATCGCGCGGACATGGTGCCCGTCGGCGACCAGGGCTTCGACGAGGTGGGAGCCGATGAAGCCCTCGGCTCCGGTGACGGCGACGCTGCTCATGGTGATTCGCTTCCTGTGTCTTTCGGGGACGTGTACTGCACGGACCGGCCGGGTGTGGTGACGGTGTGGTGACCCGGCCGGAGGTGGTTCGGTCGGTGCTGGTTCCGTGTTGCGCTGTTCAGCTGTTCAGCGGTGCCGGTTCAGCGGGCGCCGCATCAGCGGTGCTTGGTGGTGCGGCCGAGCACGGGCCCGGCGATGGCGGTGAGGACGGCCGCCGCGGCCCCGCAGCCGATCAGCTGCAGGACGGTCGGGTCCGCACCGGTCAGCAGTCCGGCGCACTCGGCGCCCGCGGCTGCCAGACAGATGAGGGCGGTGCTCCAGCTGAGCCCGAAGGCGTTCAGCAGCAGCGCCAGCCAGAGCGAGCCGCCCAGCAGCAGCAGCGCGCCGAGCTCCGGGACGCCCAGCGCCGGGGCGCCGGGCCAGAGCACGGTGGCGGCGGCGTCGAGGGCGGCCACGGTGGTGAGGTAGATGAAGAGGCAGCCGAGCAGTACGCCGCCGGTGCGGCGGCCGAACTCGACCGGGGTGTGACTGGTGCGCAGCGCGGCCACGGCCATCGCCCGGTAGCGGAAGAGCAGCCACTCGGCGAGTCCGAGGCTCAGGGTCAGGGCGATCATGGCCGGCCCCGTCGGGCTGGTCGAGACGCCTTCGGCGCTGCCGGTGCGCACCGCCTGGTGCACGGTGACGCCGAGTCCGGCGATCAGGGTCAGGGTGCCGACCGCGAGGCCGAACAGCAGGTGCGGGACCTCCTTGGACAGCGGCAGCCGCAGCGGGACCGGATCGGCCTCGCCGCGTCGGCAGCGCAGCAGTTCCCGGGCGGCGAGCCAGACCGCGAGGCCGAGCGAGGCCAGCAGCACCGAGGTGCGGACGACCTGCGGCACATCGACGGCGAGCACGACCCCCGCTCCGACGGCCGACGGCGCCAGCGCCACCAGCAGGAACTTCTCCCGGCCGAGCACCAGCAGCACGGTGGCCGCCGCGAGGTAGCCGGACTGTCCGGCGGCGAAGCACAGCGCGCCCAGCGGCCCGCCGACCACATAGCCGGCGACGGCCGCGGTCAGCGCGCCGAGCGGCGCCCCGATCGCCAGACAGGTCGCGGCCGACCGCCGCCGCCCCCGGCCCAGCCAGGTGTAGGAGCGGTGGGCCAGGGCCTGGTTCCAGGACCAGCTGACCAGGGTTGCGACGGACAGCGCGAGCATGCCCGAGGGCAGTCCGAAGCGCATCCGGTCGGCGGCGAAGAGGTTGGCACCGAGCAGGTAGCCGAGACCGGGCAGGGCGAACACCAGGCCGCGCACGACGCACCGCCAGGGGTCGGCCCGCCAGGGGTTGGCGAACTCGGCACTCGGCCCGGGGTAGCGGCGCTCGACCCGTTCGAACAGCTCCTCGGCGACGGTGAAGGAGTCGGGGCGGCCGTACAGCAGGGCCGCCTGCTCGTCGGAGAGGCCGTCGGACTCCAGGATGGCCGCGATCTCGTAGGGGTGGACCGCGTCCGCGCAGATCTCGCGCAGCCGGTCGGCGAGCTCGTCCAGCGGGTCGGCGGAGAGGTCGAGCTGCTCCGGCACCGGCGGGCGCTGGGCCGGCAGGGTCGGGCGGCGTCGCTTGAGCGGCAGGACCCGCAGCTGGACGGTCTCGTCGACCGCCTCGTCGGGGACCAGTCGCAGGGGCCCGCTCATGCGGTCACCTCGCGGTACCCGCGCCCGCCGACGACGGTCGTGCTTCGCCGGTTCATGCGGTCACCTCGCTGCGCTCCTGCTCGGCCGCCTGCTCCCAGTCCGGGTCCGGCGGGCCGTCGGTGACGGCGACCACGCCCTCGGGGAGCCAGCGGGCGGTGCCCAGCAGTTCGGTGTAGATGCCGCGGAAGCCGTCGATGTTCTGGCGGAGCGTGAACTGGTCGATCACCCGCAGCCGGGCCTGCTCGCCGAGCCGGGCCCGGCGCTCCGCGTCGCGCAGCAGCTCGATCGCGGCCGCGGCCATCGGCTCGGGCTCGCGCGGGGGGACGACCAGGCCGGTGTCGCCGACCGCCTCGCGCACACCGCCGACGTCGGTCGAGACGGTGGCGCGGCCGCAGGACATCGCTTCGATCAGGGTGAACGGGAAGCCCTCGCTGATCGAGGAGAGCATCACCACGTTCCCGGCCGCGTACGCGTCGGTGATGTCCGCGACCCGGCCCTCGAAGACCACCGAGTCCCCGGTGCCGAGCTCGGCGGCCAGCGCCTCGCACTTCTCGCGGTAGGCCTCGCCGCCCTTGGGCGTGCCACCGAACAGCCGCAGCCGGGCGTCGGGTATCTCGCGCCGCACGATCGCGAACGCGCGTATCAGCGTCTCGAGGTCCTTGATCGGGTCGACCCGGCCGGCCCAGCTGAGCGTCGGGGNCCACCGAACAGCCGCAGCCGGGCGTCGGGTATCTCGCGCCGCACGATCGCGAACGCGCGTATCAGCGTCTCGAGGTCCTTGATCGGGTCGACCCGGCCGGCCCAGCTGAGCGGGCCCAGCTGAGCGTCGGGGTCTCCGGCTCGGGCCCGGCGGGCGGGAAGGCCGCCGGGTCGACGCCGTTGTACACGGTGCGGATGTGCGTGGAGGGCGTGCCGCCGCGCTCCTCCCAGCGCCGGTTGTACCGGTTGCCGGGGGTGACCAGCGCGGCCCGTCGGTAGCTCTCCTCGGCGAGCATCCGGTAGAAGCCGAGCAGCAGCGCCTTGACCGGCCAGCGGTACGGGCCGGTGCGGTAGCCGAGGTAGCGCTCGCGCAGGTAGATGCCGTGCTCGGTCAGCAGAAACGGTACGCCGTACTGCTGCGAGGCGATCAGGCCCGGCAGGGTGGCGAGGCCGCCGCTGGCGGCGTGCGCCACGCCGTCGCGCGGCGGCTCGACCGAGAGCGGCCGCAGGGCGTGCTCCAGCAGGTCGGTGGCGTTCAGCGCGTCGTGCATGGTGGGCCGGGAGACCGCGGTGGAGAGGTAGTCGCGGGTCCACACGTGCTGCAGGGTGCGCAGGGCGCGCTCGCTGCGCAGCGCCGGGCTGAGCAGCCCGCGCCGGGCGAGGTCGGCGAAGCCGTACAGCTCGGTACCGAAGTGGGTGGTGTAGACCGGGTCCAGGATGGAGTGCAGGAAGCGCTCGTAGGCGTTGAGGAAGCGGCGCATCTCCTTGCCGCGCGGCGCCTTGGCCTCCGAGGCCGGGCCCCACAGCGGGGCCGTGGTGACCGACCGCACGTTGGCGGGCAGCTCCCAGGCCAGTGCTTCGTGTCCGGTACCGGTGACGGCGATGATGTCGAACTCGACGTCCGGCATGCCCTGTACGAGTTGGTCGCACCAGACACTCACGCCGCCGTGCTGGTGCGGGTACGTCCCCTCGGTGAGCAGGGTGACGCGCATCTCTGTCCCCCCTCCTGTTCTTGCCTCAAGCTCCCGGCCGAGTCGGCCGGTGGGTGGTGCCGGTGGCGGGCCGGGGGAGCCGACCCGCCACCGGGTTCACCTGTCTAGCGGGTGCCGGACGTACCGGCGGTCTTCTTGACGGGTTCGGCCTTCCCCCCGGAGGCCTTGCCGTGCTGTGCGGTGTCGCCCTTGCCGGCGGCCTTCCCGGTGGTACCGGTCGCCTTACCAGCAGTGGTACCAGCAGCGGCGTTCTTGCCCGCCACCGGGGCCCCACTGCCGGGGACGAGGGTCGGCGCGTCGGTGCGGTCGGTGTCGCCCGGACCGGCCGGGACGGCGTCCGCGGTGCCCTGCGGGACGACCTTGGTGTCGGCCGGCGCCGGGGCCGCTACGGACTTGGCCGCGACCGACGGGCTGACGGCCGCCGGGGCGGCCGGCGCGGCCGGCAGCTGCAGCTGGACCGCGCTCTGCAGCTGGCCGGGCTTGACCCAGCCGGACAGCGAGCCCGCGTAGGCGGTGCCGAACGCGGCGGTGCCGATGGCGAGCTGCTGGACCGTGCCGGTCGGCATGGTGGCCTGGACCTGGACGCCGGACGGGGCGCTGACCCGGACCGCGTTGCCGACGCGGTAGGCGGTGACCTGGCCGGCGGAGACGGCGTTGCTCCAGGCCGCGCGGCGCTGGAACTCCAGACCGAGGTCCTTCTGCGCCAGGTTCACGACCGGGGTGTTGTCGGCGTGCAGCGAGCGGTAGGTCGAGAGGACCTTCTCCAGCACCGGGTAGACGATCCGGTCCTCGGACAGGTTCGACTGGTGGATGAAGTGCGGCCGCGGGTCGTTGTTCAGCACGTGGCCGAGGTCGATCCGGGCCTCCAGCGGCACGATGTACGACTGGTAGCCGGTGTTCACGTCGAGCGGGGCCGGCAGGCAGGTGGAGTTGGCGTTGCTCTCGCAGACGCCGCTGCCACCGTTGGCCGCGCTGGTGTAGATCCAGTTGTACTCGTCGGTCTCCTCCTTCGCCGTGGCGGCGTTGTAGAAGACGTTCATCGGGTAGCGCGGGACGGTCAGCGCCGCGCCGACGGCCCGCTGCGCGGGCTCGCGGGAGGCGTCGCTGGCGGTCCACTTGACCCCGTTGGCGGCCAGCGACGGGGCCAGGTACGGGTTGTCGCTGGTCTCCTGCGGCGCGGTCAGCAGACCGGAGTGCTCACCGGTGACGAGCTCGGTCCGGTCCAGGGTCAGGCCCCGGGCGGCCGCCCAGTCGAGGTTGTTCTTGATCTGGGAGGTGATGGTGGCCTGGTCGACCCAGACGGTGCTGCCCGCGGCGTTCTTGGTGCACTTCCACGGGACCACCGAGACGTCCTGGAGGCAGCCCAGGTACGGGTGGGTGTAGGTGTGGTTGACCCACCGGTAGCTGCTCTGGTCGGCGATCATCCGGTCGACCACCGGGTCGGCGGTCGTCTCGTGGTCGGCCTTCCAGTCCTCGCTGCCGCCGCCGTTGAACACCATGTCCATGGTGAAGTTGTGGTCGAGCTGCCACTGCTTGGCGAACTGCGCGTCGGCGACCGTCATCCGGATCGGGTTGGCGGTCTCCGGGGTGCCGGGCGGGCAGGTGACGTCACCGGGGGTGCACTTCAGCACGGTGTCCCAGCGGTCGTCGGCCAGGAAGACGTCGTCGACGTGGGCCGCGAAGTAGTTGCGGTCGTAGCCGAGGTGGACGCCCTGGGTGATCCAGTCGACGATGCCGCGGGCCAGCAGGCGGTACTGCTGCTGGTACTGGTTGTAGACGAAGGTGACGACCAGTTCCTTGCGGCCGTCGTGGGCGTACTCGCCGACCAGCGAGCCCTTGGCGGTGCTGCCGGGGATCGGCACCTCGACCAGCGGGGTGAAGCTGGAGCCGGCGGGCAGGTCGGTCCTCGGGGTGGCCAGGTAGCCGTAGCTCTCCGAGATGGCCGGGTCGTTGTCCTCGAAGGGTATGGTGCCCTTGAGGTACCCGAACGATCCGCCCAGGCCCGGGGTGGTGACCTGGCCCTGGAAGCCGTCCAGGGTCCCCATGTAGCCAGGGTCGACCGCCCAGTTCAGGCCGACGTCGGGACGGGCGTAGGTGTAGGCGTCGACCTGGCGGACACCGAACGCCGCCTCGTACGCGGCGATCGCGGCCATCTCGGCGGAGCCGGCCGTGAACGGGTTGTCGTTGGGCAGGACGATGCCCTGGTACTTGCCGCGCGGCTGGCCGTTCAGCGTGTCGCTCAGGAAGGCCGTGTCGATCACCGGGCGCCCGGCGTCGTTGAGGTCGACGAGCTTGTACGGGGTGCCCTGGCTCTTGAGCTCGGCCGCGATCGCGGCCGTGGCCGGACCGCCGTCGCTGATCACGAGAACGGTGAGGTCGATCCGGGGCGTAGTGGTGGCGGCGTGCGCGAGGGACGACTGCAGGCCACCGGCCAGCAGAACGGCTGCCGCGCAGGCGGCAACTCTTCGGGTCGCTCGACCCATGTTGTCTTTCCTCCCCTGGGCAGGGCGCTCCGCTGCTCGCGTTCACCTGCCCTGTAGCTGTTCGAGGGCAGCAGGCTGCCCGGCGCCCATCCTGGTGGAACTTGCGTTCCTGGCGGGACTGAATGGGCAGGAGTGCAGCGAATCTGTTACCAACGTTCATGGTCGGGCCATGAGCGCGCTGATTGTGGCCGAAACCGCACCGGCTACGCAAATAATCAATTAAAAATTAAAGCCCGGAACCTAGCGTTACCGCTGCTCACCCATCGTGTGAGTCGACGGATGAACCGGACCCTACACTGGCCGCGTTGCCCGTGACACTCTTGCACATCCTGTCGTTTTGATGGGCAGGTTCATGCAATATCGCTCACGGTTGTGCCATGTCACCGTCCGAATATCCAATGGGGGGCGCAGCGTGACCGATCAGCCGACCGAGGCCGCCGATTTCCCGGCCGCCCGCAGCCTGGGCCTGTTCGGCGCCGTCAACGCCCGCGACCTCGGCGGCTATCGCACGGCCGAGGGGCTGGTGCTCAGGGCCGGCGTCGCACTGCGCAGCGACGGCCTCAACCGCCTCACCGACGAGGACCTCGGGCGACTGGCCGGGCTGGGCCTGCGCCGGATCGTCGACCTGCGCAGCCGGGACGAGGTCCGCGAGGCCGGTGCGGACCGGACGACCGACGGCATGACCCTGCATCATGTACCGGTGTTCGCGGTGGACTTCGACATCCACGCGACACTGCGCTCGGCGCTGGCCGAACGGGATCCGGCCGGGCAGCGCTCCCTGCTCGGGAACGGCCGCGCCGGGGCGATGATGACCGGCCTCTACCGGTGGTTCGTCACCGATTCCATTGCCCGCGAACAATTCGCCCGGGTGCTGAGGCTCCTGGCCGAACCGGGCGCCTCGCCGCTGCTGTTCCACTGCTCGGCCGGAAAGGACCGGACGGGGTGGACGGCGGCGGTACTGCTGACCGCTCTGGGGGTGGACCGGGAAACGGTGGTCACGGATTATCTGCTCACCAACGAGCGTTCTGCCGCCGTGGTCGGGAGCGTCCTGGAGAGCCTGCGGGTCCGCGGTCTGATGAGCGAGCCGGAGCTGCTGCTTCCGGTCTTCCGGGCCGAGCGGCACTACCTGGAGGCGGCCTTCGAGGAGGTCGGGGCCGGCTGGCCGGACTTCGACGCGTTCTGGGCGGACGGCCTCGGGCTGGACGGGGGCGTGCTGGCGGGCCTGCGGGCCAATCTGCTGGAGTCCGGGGACCGGTCGGAGCTCGCGGCCCTGGTGGGCGCGACGGCCCCGCGGGCGGCCGCGGAGCCGCCCCTGGGCGCCGGGTCGCCGGAGGCCTGAGCCACCCGGCCACCGCTCGGCACGCTGCCAGGCCCACCGCCCGGTTCAGTCCTCGGTTCAGCCCTCGGTGGTCAGGCCCTCGCGCAGCTGGGTGAGGGTCTTGGTGAGCAGCCGGGAGACGTGCATCTGGGAGATGCCGATCTCCTCGCCGATCTGGGACTGCGTCAGATTGCCGAAGAACCGCAGCATGATGATCCGGCGCTCGCGCGGCGGCAGCTTGGCCAGCAGCGGCTTGAGCGACTCCCGGTACTCCACGCCCTCCAGCGCGAGGTCCTCGTAGCCGAGCCGGTCGGCCAGCGGGCCCTCGCCGTCCTCGTCGCTCGGGCTGGAGTCCAGCGAGCTCGCCGTGTAGGCGTTCCCGACCGCCAGGCCCTCCACCACGTCCTCCTCGCTGACGCCGAGGCAGGCGGCCAGCTCGGCGACGGTCGGAGAGCGGTCGAGCCGCTGGGCGAGCTCGTCGCCGGCCTTGGTGAGCGCCAGCCGCAGCTCCTGGAGCCGCCGGGGCACCCGCACCGACCAGCTGGTGTCGCGGAAGAAGCGCTTGATCTCGCCGACCACCGTCGGCATCGCGAAGGTCGGGAACTCGACCCCGCGCTCCGGGTCGAAGCGGTCGATCGCCTTGATCAGGCCGATCGTGCCGACCTGGACGATGTCCTCCATCGGCTCGTTGCGGCTGCGGAACCGCGCCGAGGCGTAGCGGACCAGCGGCAGGTTGAGCTCGATGAGGGTGTCACGGACGTAGGTGTGCTCGGTGCTGCCCGGCGCGAGGGCGCCCAGCCGCAGGAACAGCGAGCGGGAGAGCGTCCGGGTGTCGAGCCCGGATCCCGACGCGGCTCCGGTGTCCGGCGCGGCTCCGGAACCCGGCGCCGGTCCGACGTCCGGCGCTGCCCCGGAGTCCGGCGCGGTCCCGGCCCGCTGGAGCGGGATCTGCGCGGCGGAGGCCGCTTCAGCGTGGATCTCCGCAGTGCCCAGCTCTCCGGACATGCACCCACCCCCTCGTGACTGACGGTCCAACGGGTGCCGCCGGGGGAACGTTCCCGTGCTCCCGGCCGGCCCTCTTCCCCCCTCCATACCGGCTCACGATCCCCGGCAAACCCGAACGTCGCAAGATGTCACGCGGCGGTGACGCCCCGTTGTCGCGCCGTGACGCGGCGGGCCGGTCAGTCGTCCCAGGAGTTGCCGGTCCTGAGCCTGGTCAGGATCCGGGACAGCAGCCGGGACACGTGCATCTGGGACATCCCCAGCTCGGTGCTGATCTGCGACTGCGTCAGATTGGCGAAGAAGCGCAGCATGACGATCCGTCGCTCCCGCTCGGGCAGCTGGACCAGCAGGTGGCGGACCATGTCCCGGTGCTCGACCTCGGCCAGCGCGGAGTCCTCGTAGCCGAGCCGGTCGAGCAGCGCCAGGCCGCCCTCGTGCTCCTGGGCGGCCTCCAGGGAGGCCGCGTTGTAGGCCCGCCCGGCGTCCAGGCAGGCCCGGACGTCCTCCTCGGGGATGCGCAGGCTGGCGGCGATCTCCGGCACCTTGGGAGTCCGGCCGTGGACCACGGTCAGCTCCTCCATCGCCCCGCTGACCTGCACCCAGAGCTCCTGGAGCCGGCGCGGGACGTGCATGGTGCGGACGTTGTCGCGGAAGTAGCGCTTGATCTCGCCGAGGATGGTCGGCAGCGCGTAGGTCGGGAACTGCACGCCGCGGCCGGGGTCGAAGCGGTCGATGGCGTTGATCAGTCCGATGGTGCCGACCTGGACGACGTCCTCCATCGGCTCGCTGCGGCTGCGGAAGCGGGTGGCGGCGTACCGGACCAGCGGGATGTTGACCTCGATCAGCGCGGCCCGGACCCGTTCCCGCTCGGGGGCGTCCGGGGGCAGCTCGGCCAGCCGCTCGAAGAGCACCCGGGTGAGGGTCCGGACGTCGACGGTGGGACGTCCGCCGGGGCCGCGCAGGCCGTCCGGGCGGAGCTCTCCGGCCGGGCTGATCACGGTGGCGAGCACCTCGTCGTCCGGTGCGCTCCCTGGTGTCCGCACGGACACGTCACCCCTCCCAATGTTGACAACGGTGGGACCTGCGGACCGGGTGCCCTGTCTCGTTCATCACCTCACCATGTCCGGCAAAACCGGTCATAGCATCACAAGGCGGGCGCATGTCGGGCAAGTACCGCGTGGAGGTGTGTTGGTGCGGCGCCGGGTGACCGGCGGTCCCGTCGGAGGGGTGGCCCGGGGATCGTTCCGGGACAGAGCAAGGCGCCCCGCCCGGGTGTCGGGCGGGGCGCCGCGGCCGTCCGGGGGACGCGCCGGCCGGGGCCGGGGCGTCCGGAGGAGGGCCCGCCGGGGTCAGACCTCGATGTCGGCGATCACCCAGGTGGCGAACTCGCGCCACTGGGCGGCCGCGGCCTGGTGGGCCGGGTGGGTGAGGTACGCCTGGAGGGCCTCGCGGTCCTCGACCAGGCTGTTGATGGCGTAGTCGTGGGCGATGTCGCGGTCGGTGATGTTCCAGCCGCACTCCCACTCGCGCAGCTCGGGGACGACCGGGCCGAGCTCGGCGAAGGCCTTGGCGCCGGCGAGCGCGCGCTCGTCGTCCTTGCTGACGCCTTCGTTGAGCTTGAACAGGACCAGATGGCGGATCACGGTGCCGCTCCTCGCGGACGGGGTCGGATGTCGGGCCCACCGTAGCCGGTGGGTCCCGGACTACTTCACCAGGCCGGTCATGAACGTGCCGATCGCCTTGGCGGCGTTGGAGATGCCTTCGAAGCCCAACTGCACCAGCTCGGCCGCGCGGGCCGGCGAGGTGATGATCGTGTAGAGCACGAAGATGAGCAGGAGGACCATTCCGATCTTCTTCGCCTGCGCCATCCGGTGACCTTCCTCCCTGCTGTGGGCCGCCGCCGTTCGGTCCCCGAGCGGCCCGTGCAACGGGCAGCTTATCCACCCGGACGGTCTATCAAGTGTGCGACGCGTTCACCCGGCGGGACGAAGGTCCCCGCGACAGGGGCCTTTCTCCGGGTGCCGGGGCCCGGCGCGGACGGCAGGATGGTTGATGTACCGAGGATCTGGCAGGAATCACCGGTACATGGATCCGGAGCCCCCGCTGTGGGACCGGGCGCCGCGACTTCCCCCCGACGCGGCTCCCGGTTGTGGGACTCCGCCGGGGGAGCGGTCAGTCCCCCCGAGCCGCTCCCCCCTTCCAGGCTCCGTACTCGACAGGCGTTGGTGGTCATCGGCCGACGGGTACGGAGCCTTTTTTCGTGCCCGGATCCGTGCCCGTGCTCGGGTCAGGGTCCGGGCCTGCTCCAGGTCCGAGTGCGTGCCCGGGAACGCCGAGAGCCCGTCCGGATCTCCGGACGGGCTCTCGGTCTGGCTGGCGGTAGCGGTGGG
>NZ_JZWY01000091.1:0-17110 GCF_000966955.1 Streptomyces sp. NRRL S-495 | reverse complement strand
GCTTTCGAGGTCTGTGCAGCCGTGTCCGCCGGGGTTCGCAGGGGTTCCGACCCCTGGTGGGGCGGACGTCGCTGGGGTGCGGTGAACCCCAGCGAACGGGGGTGAATGAGACCAGAACTGAGACCACCATCCGCCGGACACCATCTCTTACGCAAGTCCGTTTGGCGTCGTTGTCGGCTACAGTCGTGGTAAGACTTCGCCCCACGTGGGGCAAGGTTCGCGAGCTTCGCACATGCCAGAGGCTCGACCCTGGTGGCTGCCAGGGCCGAGCCCAGTGCGCGGGGTAAAGAAGCCCGGCCGATCACCTACCGGCCGGGCTTCTCGCTGCCCATGCCGTTGTCGTCCGTGCCTCTGCTCATGCCTATTGGATGAGCCGTCCCGCCAACTCGGCGATCGAGACCACTAGCCCGAGCGCGCTGATACCGACCATCCACCAATCCGGACTGTCGATCCGCTTGCCTGGCCTTCGTGACCTACCTGCCATGTCACAACCCTCCTGCTCGGCCCCGGTGGGGTGCTACCCCACCGGGGTGCAATACGGGCCGTGTTGACCCGCGACGAGGGAGCTAGGAGAACCTGACGGTCAGAAGCCTAGCGTCCGCGCTCTGGTGCGGGTCGGGGTAGACCACAAGTACTGGGCCCCAAAAGTGGGGGTTGTGTTTCTGGCCATGACCGGTGTATTCAGGGCTCCGCGCGGAGGATGAACCCAGTGATCGTTTCGCGGAGCGCTGTGGCAACAACCTCCATCGAGTCAACGATTGCTACGGCGCCAGCGGCGGCTAGCTTGGCATCCTTCCCTGGCTTATTCGCGTAGCCGATGGTTGGCACCCCGGCGGCATGGCCGGCCTCAACGTCCCGGGCGGCGTCGCCAATGAAGACGCAGTCCTCGGGCCCGACGCCTGCGGCTTCCAAGGCGTCCAGGAGGAGGCGAGGGCTTGGCTTCATGGACGATGGATCGCCCGGGATTCGGCCAAAGACGTGGTTCACGTAGTCACTAAGACCGTGATCGACCAGGTAGGTCTCAATTGCCACGCCCGCGTTGTTGCTGACCACAGAGACGGACCGGCCCGAGCGGGTGCAGGCCCGCAGAACCGATTCGCCGCCCGGGTTCGGTCGGCCGATCCTGGCAGCTTCGGTCTCTAGGGCGGCCAGTTCGTCATCCAGGCTGGCGGTGAGGTCCGGGCGGGTCTCCGAGACCAGGCGGAGCAGTGCGAGCGGGTCGGTCTCCGTCTCGGCCCCGGCCGGGGCCTGCTCGCCGTTGGCGAGCAGGCCCGCGCGGAGTCGGTCGGCTACCTCTGGGGCTGGCAGCCCTGCGAACACGGAACACACCGGGCCGTCGAAGTCGAGCAACACGTGCTTCACCGGCCGGAGCACGTCCGCGAGGGCCTGCGGCGTGGTGCTCATGGCTGACGCTCGTAGGCAATGGTGGACCAGACGCTGTCGAACCACATCTGGGCCTGCTGGACGTACTGCGATCCGAGCGAGGCGTCATCAGGGCCAGCGGCATGGTGGAACAGGGTGGTGTCCTTGCCGGTCACGTCGTAGAACGTGTGATCCGTGCCGCTTACCGGGATGGTCCGCTCACGGAGCGGATAGAAGCCGAAGAAGGCCTCCGACCGGTTCAGGATGTACAGCTTGAACAGGCTGGACGCCCGGTGCACCTTGACCTGGACGCTCGCCGACTGGACGAGCCCCAGCTCTGCCAAAACCTCGACCGAGTGGGCGATGCCGCCGGCGTTGGTCAGAGCGATGTTCCGGGCCCGCTCGCGAAGCGCCACCTCGTCCTTGAGTCCGTCGACCAGCACGGGGACGGCCATCGGCTCCGTGGTGTCTGGCAGCAGCAGGCGCACGGTGATGGACTCGGGGGTGAGCCGCCCAGAGCGGATTTTGTCCAGCGGTTCCTGCATGGCGTTGTGCAGTGTCTCGCTGGAGAACCCTGCGAAGTCCAGGGTGACTTGCTGCTGCTCGAAGGCGGCTTCGAGGTGGGGCCGGAGTCCGACCGGCCGAGAGGTGCGCTCCCGGACGAATGAGCCGCTGCCCTGCCGGGTCACGATCAGCCCCTCGGTGCGGAGCAGATCCAGTGCCTTGTCGACAGTGCCGCGCGCTACGCCGAAGTGCTTCGCCAGTTCAGGGCCGGAAGGAAGTTTGTCGCCGGTCTCGTATCCCGGCTTCTTGGTGAGGATCGAGGCCCGCAGAGAGCTGCTGACCTGCTGATACGGGGGGCGCGAGTCATCCGGGTCTAGGGCCATGCGCCAATGCTAAGGCAGGTGCTCAACAGACGCGAGAAACCCAACCCTCTTGACCTGCCTAGGCAGGTTCTCTAAGTTGTGAGTGTCGCAACCGAGAGAAACGGCAGCGATACGGAGGGCCTTCTTTGGGCTGCTCTGACCTGCACAAACGCGCCCGGAGGGGTGGGGTGACAGCCCCCTGAAGGCAGCGCTTGTTCCTTGACAACTCCATAGGTCCCGCCGAGAACCCCGCGAAGGGAGGTGTCTGGGGAGAGGCGGAGGCAGACCAGGCGGACGGCCCGTAGCGGGCCCCTGCGGGGGCGAGGGTGCGACTCCCTCCCCGTCCACGTGCAGCACGCCGCGCATCCGCGCCGGTAGCTGCTTTCTCGGGCTCGTGGTGGGCCGCCGCGCATTCCTTGGCCGGGCGCGCGGCGGCCCTCACGGGCCCACACCCGTCTACTCAGAGGTGAACCCGTGAAGTCGATTGTTGCAGGCCAGCGTGCCTGCTCCCCGCTGGAGTTCGCTGAGCTGGCGCTCGGCGTCGACAGCGACCCGTTCGGGTCGCTGTTCGGCGGCGTGGCCGGTGAGAGCGTGAACGAGTACCGGGCGCGTACGGACGTGGCCCGTGAGGTGCTGGCGGAGCTGTGGGAGTCGGACCCGGAGTCGGCGGAGGTCGCGGCCGAGCTGCTGCGGACCGCCCCCGTCCCGCTGGTCCGCCCGCGTACCGCCGCCCGCCGTATGCGGTCGGGGGTGGCGGCGTGACGAGGACCAACCGTTCGGCCTGGCACTGGAACCGGGACTTCGGGCTGTACACACGCCAGCCCGCGCCGAGGCCGGACCGTCCGACGACCGCCTCCCGCATCCTCAACCTGCCGGACCCGCTGCTGCGCGAGGCCGTCGCCACGCACGAGGCCGGCCACGCGGTCCTGGCGCTCCACCTCGGCGCCCGGCTCACCTCCGTCTCCGTCGCCGACGACCACGGTCGCGGGCCGGGCGCCCCCGGCCCCGCCGGCCGCGTCGACTACGAGCCGGACACCGCCGAGCCGGTACGCAGCATCCTGCTGGCCGGCGCCGCCGGGGAACGGGCCCAGGACCGATGGCTGCGCCAGGCGGACCTGTGGACCGAGGACCGCGCGTGGGTGGTCGAGATCCTCGCCGACCAGGACCGGGCCGTCATCGAGCGGACCGTGCGCCTCGCCCACCCGGACGGCCCCACCTACGGCGTCAGCGACGACCCGGCCGTGGACCTCGCGGCCCTGCACGACCACGTCGACGTGTGGCTGCACGACCTGTGGGACCAGGTGATGGCCCTCGCCGCCGCCCTGAACCGGCGCGGCACACTCACCGGCGCGCAGGCCGCCGCCGTCATCGGCCTCACCGTCAACGACGGAACGCCGGCGCCGGGGGTGGCAGCGTGACGGCCGAGGCCCGGGCGGAGACCGCCCGCGCGGCCGCCGCTGCCGAGGCTGCCCGGATCGCCGCCGCCGCTGCCGCCGAGGCGGCCCGCATCACCCGCGAGGCCGCCCGCCCGCTGCTCGCCGCCCCGGCGGGAGAAGCGCGGTGAGCCGGGCCGGGAAGGGCTGGCTGATCTCCGGCCTGCTCGCGGTGGCCGCCATGGCCTTCCGCGTCTCCTGGAACGCGCTGCGGGACGTCGCGGCGGCGATCGGGGCCGACCCGACCGCCGCCACCGTCTACCCGCTCGTGGTCGACGGCCTCATGGCGCTGGCGCTGGTCGTCGCGCTCGTGCTGACCGACGCGGACCGGCGGTTCGCATTGCGGGTGCTGGCCGGGTACACGGCCGCGTCGCTGGTCCTCAACTACGTGCACGGACTCGTGCCGACCCTGCACGGCGGCAGTCGGGTCCGACTGGCGGAGTGGGCGCCCGCGCACTGGGCCCTGGTCCTGCTCGCGTCGTCGCTGCCGGTCGGGTCGATCTACTTCGGCTCGGACCTGGTGGCCAAGGTGCTGCACGCCAAGCCCAAGGCCGACAAGTCGGACCAGACCATGACGAATCGGTCGGGGTCTGAGCTGCACGAATCCGGTGCCGCCGATCCGGACCCGTCGGTGTACCGGTCGCCCGACCCCGCACCCACCCCGGCGCAGACCACCGCGCCCGCCGGGCCGACCGCCCCGCCCGCCGAGGTGGAGCCGACCGCACCGAGCCCGAAGCCGACCGCTCCGGCGCGGGCGCGGGCCCGTCGGGCCACCGGCACGGTCCCGCAGTCGGCCCGCACGGCCCGACCCAAGCGCACGGCGGACGAGCTGCTGGCCGAGGCGCGGTCGGCCACCGCCGACTGGCCCGACGCCGAACTGACCGCCGACCGGATCCGGGTGGAGCTGCGGACGTCGGCCGTCAATGCGCGGACCCTGCGCGCCGCCCTCAAGGCCGACCGCGCCGAGCAGGCGACGCCGGCCGCCGAGGCGGAGCGGCCCGCGCTGCACGCCGTGCCCGACCCCGAGCCCGCCGTCACGGGCGATGCCTCTGCCGACAGCGTCAACTCCTCTGAGGAGCAGGCATCATGAGCACTCTCGCGACTACGCAGGTCACCGCCGCCGGCGCCCTGCTGGCCATCCTGTCCGCCCACCGCACCTTGCCCACCCCGGCGCCCGAACTGATGGAAACCCGCCTGTCCGGCGGCGACCTGGCGTGGGGCGTGCGCCTGTCCCTGCACAACGGGCTCGACCACTTCGAGCGGTGGCGGGCCGCGCTCGGCCTGCCGACAGCTGACGTCGACCACCGGCACAGCAGGAGCAGCACCCTGGCCTGGCTCATCGTCACCGGCACGGTGTACGGCGTCCCGGTCGAGCTGGTCGGCTTCTACGACCCGGCCGACACCGGCGAGGAGGAGCTGTCGTGAGCACCGAGCCCGACCGCAGCGCGGCCGCGTACGCGATGGTGATGATGCTGACCCGGCACGAGCGGCTGCCGCAGCCCGAGATCGACGTGTACGAGTACGAGACCGGATCGGGCGCCCAGGGCTGGGGCGTGCGCCTGCTCCTGCGCGACTCGATCGGGAAGTTCGAGCACTGGCGCGAAGCCCTCGACCTCGAACCGGTCGTGGACTTCGAGCGCTGCCACCAGAGCGTGTGGCTCACCGCCTCCGGTGAGTACGAGGGCGTCCGCGTGCACCTCCTCTCGCTGGCCGAGGTCCCCTCGGCCGACGACCCGGGAGAGTAGGCCATGGCCGGTCCCCGCTTCTGGGACCCGGCCGGTGAGCGGCACGGCGGTATGCCCACCTACCCGTGGCGCATGGCCCCGCCCGACCTGCTCACCCGCCGCCAGCTCCGCACGCTCGGCCTGCGGCCCGGCGGCCAGCCCGTCGCAGCCCAGCTCCTCTGGCGCTCCCGCCTCACCAAGGACCCGCGCGCCGCCTACCTCTACCGCCTCGCCCTGGCCAAGCCGGTGCGGCCGATGACGCCGGGCCGCCGGCGGGCCCTGGCCGCCGCCAACGCGGCGCGCCGCACCTGCCCCATCTGCCGCGCGGATGCCGGTTACGTCCTGCCCGCGCACCTGGGCACCTGCCTGCCCTGCGCCGACTCCAACCTGCTTGCTGCCTGACTCCGACAGGGAGAACACCGTGTCCGACCAGCTGTTCATCGCCTACATGACCGCGTTCCAGGTCTCCGTCAAGCACACCGCCGACTGCGAGCCGTGCCTGAACACGCAGCCCTGCGAGGTCGGCGACCCGATCCACGACGACTTCCTCGCCCGGAAGACCGCGTGGGAGAGCGAGCAGCGCCGCCAGAGGCGCAACGCCGACCGCCGGGCCAAGCGCCGGGCCGACAGCCGGGCCCGGATGGCCCGCCACGCCGCGAGCGAGCTGGTCGCCCACGGCCGGTGGGAGAACGGTCACCCGACCGCGACCCCGGCCGACGTCGCCGATCGCGCCAGCGCCATGTACAGCGGTCACCTCAAGGGCGAGCTGATCACCCTCACCGAGGCTGCTGCCGCCCTCGCCGCCGTCATCGGCAACTGACCGGCGCAGCAATCCTGTTCAGCACTGTCCCGGGACGGCCGTCCTGCTTGCCGGCGCGCCGGCCGTCCCGGGTCCTTTCCCGCACCACATCGCAGTGAGGAAGGAACACTCAGTGAACCACCACACCCCGGGCCCGGTGCCCGGTGACGACGCCGAGAACGAGCTGTTCGAGCAGCTGTCGGCGGACATGGCCGCCGACGGGCTCGGCGTGGTCGACCTCGACAAGGCCCGTGCCGAACGCCGCCCCACCACCGCCCTCGCCAAGGATCCCGACCCGGGCGACGACGAGGACACCGGGTCGGTCTACGTCGACCGGCCCGCCCCGCCGCTGCCGGTGGGCACGCGCCGCAAGATCCTGCCCGCGTGGCTGCTGTCGAAGGCGGAGCTGAAGACCCAGCTCGCCTACGCCGCCCACCTCGCCGCACACACCACCGCCTACCACGCGGTCCGCACCCCGCTCTACGTCGGGAAGCTCGCCGCCCGATCCCCGCGCGGCGCCGCCCGGACCATGACCTTCCTCGGCCGGTGGACCTCGGACGCCGAGGGCCAGCCGCTGCGGGCGGCCGCGGCCCGGCGGGAGGACGCCGAGCTGTACCTGAAGCTGTGCCGCCAGCGCGACAACCGCGTCCGCCTCCGCTCCCTGATCAGCCTCCTGGCCTCGGTGTTCGGCCTGGCGGCGGTCGTGGTGCTGTGGGTGATGACCAGCACCGCAACGCTGCTCGTCCTGGCCTCGGCGGTGGTGCTGGCGCTCGGTGTGGCCGGCGCACCGGTGGACGAGCCGCTGATCACCCGCGCGGTGGTGAAGGCGAAGGCGCCCAAGCTCACCTCGGACATGGTGATCCGGGCGCTGGAGTCGCTGGGTATCGGCGGGATCACCTCCGCCAAGTCCAAGGGGTCGGGCATCACCTTCCCGGCGCCGATCATGCGCGACGGCCCCGGCTGGCGCGCCGACGTCGAACTGCCCCACGGCGTGGAGGTGGCCGACGTGATGGGCAAGCGCGGGCAGCTCGCCTCCGGCCTGCGCCGCCCGCTGGGCACGGTGTGGCCGGAGCAGGCTCCGGGCGAGCACCCCGGCCGGATGGTGCTGTGGGTCGGGGACCAGGACATGGCCACCGCCAAGCAGCCCGCCTGGCCGCTCGCCCGCAAGGGCACCGTCGACCTGTTCGACCCGATCGCCTTCGCGACCGACCAGCGCGGCAACTGGGTGACCGTCACTCTCATGTTCATCGCGGGCGTGATCGGCGCGGTGCCGCGCATGGGCAAGACGTTCCTGCTCCGCCTGCTCCTGCTGATCGCCGCCCTCGACCCCCGGGCCGAGCTGCACACCTACGACCTCAAGGGCACCGGTGACCTCGACCCGGTCGGCGACAAGGTCAGCCACCGCCACCGCGCCGGCGACGACGAGGACGACATCGAGTACGCCATCACCGACCTGCGCGAACTGCGCGAGGAACTGCGCAGGCGCACGAAGGCGATCCGCTCCCTGCCCCGGGACATCTGCCCGGAGTCGAAGGTCACCAGCAAGCTCGCCGACACCAAGAGTCTGAGGCTGCACCCCATCGTCGTCGGGGTCGACGAGTGCCAGGTCTGGTTCGAGCACCCCAAGTACGGGGGCGAGTTCGAGGAGATCTGCACCGACCTCGTCAAGCGCGGCCCCGCCACCGGCATCGTGCTGCTGCTGGCCACCCAGCGCCCCGACGCCAAGTCCCTGCCCACCGGCATCTCCGCGAACGCGATCCTGCGGCTGTGCCTCAAGGTGATGGGGCAGACGGAGAACGACATGGTCCTCGGCACCAGCGCGTACAAGCGGGGGGTGCGAGCGACGACGTTCACCCGCGCGGACCGGGGCATCGCCTACTACATCGGCGGCGAGGGCGCGGACGCCCAGATCATCCGCAGCGTGTTCGTGGACGCCCCCAACGCGGAGGCGATCGCCCAGCGCGGCCGGGAGGCCCGGGAGCAGTCCGGTCTGCTGACCGGTCACGCCGCCGGCGGGCAGGACACCGCCCCGGCGTCGGCGGCTCCGGCCTACGACCTGCTCGCCGACATCCTCGCCATCGTCGGCCCGGACGAGCCGAAGGTGTGGTCCGAGACGATTGTCGTCCGGCTCGCGGAGCTTCGGCCGGACGCGTACGGGGCGTGGGGCGAGCTGGAGGGGCGGGCGAAGGCGGACCAGCTGGTGACCGCGCTCAAGCCCTACGGCATCACCACCGGGCAGGTGTGGGGCACCGCCGAGGACGGCAAGGGCGCGAACCGGCGCGGCATCACGCGCGCCGACATCCTCAAGTCCGTCACCGAGCGCGACAAGAAGCGCGACGCCGGATAGGCCCCAACGGGTGCTAGGTCTAGCGGACCGCCCCGCTAGACCTAGCACCCCCGCTAGCGGCCCCCATGTGCCCTGATCAGCGCGCTAGCTCCTAGCGTGCCACCTGCGCGCACCCCGGAAACCGCCCCGGAGGCACCCATGACCCCCCTGATCCTCACCGTGCTCGCCGCCGCCCTGCTCGCCGGGCTCGGTTACGCAGCGTTGTGTGCGGCCAGCCCGTTCGGCGACTGCCGCAAGTGCGACGGCCTCGGCTTCCAGCTCGCCCACGACCGCCGTGGCAAGCCCAAGCGCGGCAAGCACTGCCGGCGCTGCAACGGCGTCGGCAAGCGCATCCGCGTCGGCCGCCACCTCTACAACCTCGCCGACCGCACGTGGCGCGCCGGCACCAACTAACCCCCACCGAACTGCCTCACTGCCTCGGGAGAGCTCATGACCGTCACCCTGTCCGTTGCCGTGATCACCGGCGTCGTCACCGGCGTGCTCGTGTGGACCAAGCGCGTCGGCGCCGGCACCGCCCTCGTCGTCTGGCTGTCCGGCCTGACCGCCGCGTCCACCGGCCTCGCCGGGCCCGTCAACAGCTTCCTGGCTGCGGTCGTGACCGCCGTCAGCAGCCACTGATCCGGCGCCCGTGATGACCGCCACCGCCCCGGCCGCGATCCGCCCGCTCGCCGCCGTGCACCTGCGCGAAGCCCTCACCGCCGCCGCCGACCAGCGGCCCGCCGCCGCGCTCGCGGCCCTGCTCCACATCGACCCGCAGTCCTGGACCGCGATCGAGCAGCGCGCCGCCCTGCTCGGCGCCGACCTCGTCGACCTGCTCGCCCACGCCGCCCGCACCGGAGGTACCCCGTGAGCACCACTGCTGACCTCGTCACCGCCGCCGTTGTCCTCGGCCCCGGCGCCGTCCTCGGCGTCGCCCACCTCGTCTCCCGCCGTGGCGACAAGACGGACTCCGCCGCCGTCCGGCAGGTGCTCGCCGAGTCCGCCGCCAACCGGGCCACGCGCACCGTCGGGCCGGACACCGCCCCGCCCGACGGCGGCGAGGGCGCCCCCACCCCCACCACCGAACAGAACGCCCCGCTCGCCACCGTCCTGGCGTTCCCCGAGGGGCGGGTGCGTCGTGCTGCCTGACACCGCTTCGGGTCTGCGGGTCGCGGCGTTGTGTGCCGGCTACGGCGGCCTGGAGATGGCCGTCCTCGGCGCCCTCGACGGCCAGGTCGTCGTCGGTGCCGAGGTCGACCCCCACGCCGCTGCCGTCTTTGCCCACCACCACCCCGGGGTGCCGAACCTCGGGGACATCACCCGCGCCGACTGGCGCGCGGTACGGGAGCTGTACCGGCCGGACGCGGTCGTGGCCGGTTTCCCGTGCCGGAACATCTCCAACGCGGGACGGAAGGACGGCATCAGTGGCCAGTGGTCGAGGGTCTGGAAGAACGTTGCTGCGGCTGTTCGCGTCCTTGAACCGCGAATCGTCTTCCTGGAGAACGTGGCGGCGCTCTGCTCGCGGGGGCTGGACGTCGTCGCCGGGGACCTGGCCCAGGTCGGGTATGACGCGCGGTGGACATGCGTACGAGCTGGTGATCCCGAGGTCGGCGCCCCGCACCAGCGCGACCGCTGGTTCGCCGTCGCCCATCCCGCTGATGCCCACCCCGACGAGTTCGGACGGCAGTGGCGGACCGGGGACCTCCCTCAAACGCAAGGGCGGGATGAACCTGCGCACCGCCGTGACCAGGCTCCCGCACCCCGACGCCTGAGGCTGCTGCCGACCCCGGCCGCGCGGGACTGGAAGTCCGGTGCTTCCAACCTCCTGGACCGCAACGCCAGGCCGCTCAACGAGTTCGCCGTCAACGTCCTGGCCCCCCTGGACGGGCGGTGGGTGACCAGCGACGGCGTCGACTACGGTCCCGCGATCCGCCGTTGGGAAACCATCCTCGGCCGACCCGCGCCGGCGCCCACCATGCTCGGCCCCCGGGGCGGCGTGCGCCTGGCGCCCCGGTTCACCGAATGGCTCATGGGCCTGCCCGACGGCCACGTCACCGGCCTCGGCCTCGGCCCCAAGGCCGAGCTGACGATCCTCGGCAACGGCGTCGTCCCCCGACAGGCCAGCTGGGCCTACGGCCAACTCCTCGGCGCACAGCAGGCCGTCCCCGCCGGCCTCCCGCTCGCGGCCTGACCCGAAAGGCACGCCCGTGTACGACTACGACCTCGACGACCACGGCTACGACGCGTACGACCCCGAGGACACCGAGGACTGGCAGCCCGGGGAGTGCGACTGCTGCACCGGCGGCGAGCCGATCGAGACCCCGATCGGCCTCCTGTACTGCGCCTGCCAGGTCGGCCAGGGCGCCGCCCCCGAGAACTGCGCCTGCGGCCCCGACAAGGACTGACACAGCGCCAAGCCCGGGGCGGCGGCCGCCAGCTGGCCAGCACACCGGCCGCCCCGGGTCCCTGAACCGGAACACCGAATCAGGAGACACCAGCATGGACCTGACCCGCCTCACCCCGCAGCACTTTCCCGCCCTCGCCGCCGCCGTGCTGCCCCTCGCCGCCTGGGGCACCCACGCGGCGATCCTCCGCCGCCGCCTGGACCGGGCCCGCCGCGACCCGCTGACCGGCCTGCTCACCCGCGACGGCTTCACCGTGGCGGCCGCCCGCCTGCTCCACCACCCGGACGCCGGGGTCCTCGTCGTCGACCTCGACCGGTTCAAGCAGATCAACGACACCCACGGCCACGCCGCCGGTGACGCCGTCCTCGCCGACGCCGCCCGCATCCTCACCGCTTGGGCCGGGGACCACGGCATCGCCACCCGCCTGGGCGGCGACGAGTTCGCCGTCGCCCGCCCCCTGCCGGCCGCGTGGACGGCGGTGCGCATGGGCCAGCTCACCGGCCAGTTCGCCCGCCCCGTCCACTGGAACGGCCACACCCTGCACTACGGCGCCTCCGTCGGCCTGGCCCGCGTCGCCGACCTGCCCGACCGCGCCCTCGACACCGCCCTCGGCGCCGCCGACACCGCCATGTACCGGGCCAAGCGCAACGGCGGCGGCTGGCAGCAGCACACCCCCGACACCGACCTCGCCACCGCCGCCCGCCGCTGGCGCCGCACCCGCACCGCCGCCTGAAGCGCCGCCGTGTCCGCCCTGGACTGGCACGACAGCGCGCACTTCGACCGCACCGGCGAGCGCCCGTGCCGCTGGTGCGGCCTGCCCACGCCGCTGCGTGACGACCGGCACCGGCCCGCGCACAAGGTCTGCGCCGAGCAGCAGCACGGCACCCCGCCCGCCAGCACGGAAGGTTCCGTGGCCAGTGCGGTGCCGCTTCCCGAGTCCCCGCCCCGTGAGGAGCTGCCCGTGTCCGAACACTGGGAGCGTGCCCTGACCGCCGCCCTCGCCGCTGCCGGGCGCGGGCACGCGGTGTTCCCGCTCACCTCGCACAAGAAGCCCGCGCTGCCCTCCCCGCACCCGCCCAGGACGGTCGGGCAGTGCCGGGCGGAGTGCGGCAGGCTCGGCCACGGTGTCCACGACGCCTCCACCGACCCGGCCGTGATCCGGCGCATGTTCGAGCGCGCCCGGTGGGCGAGCGGCTACGGCATCGCCTGCGGCCGCGACCCGATGCACCTGATCGGGGTCGACCTCGACGTCAAGGGCGGACTGGACGGCGTCGCCGACCTGCGCGCCCTGGAGGCCGAGCACGGGTTTACCGTCCCGGCGACGGCCACCGTCGCCACCCCGTCCGGCGGCTGGCACCTGTGGCTCGCCACCGAGCCCGGGACCCGGGTCCTCAACTCGGTGGGCAAGACCCGTGGGCACGCGCCCGGGATCGACGTGCGCGGCACCGGCGGCTACCTCGTCGGCCCGGGCAGCGTCGGCACGGCCGGCGCCTACCTGTTCGCCGCCGGCACCGACCCCGCCACCGTCGCGCCTGCCCCGGCCGCCCTGCTCGCCGCCCTCGCCCCCGCGCCCGCACCGGCCGCCGTGCCGGACCCGGAGCGGCTGCGGGAGCAGATCCACCACCAGGACGCCTACACCCGCGCCGTCCTGACCCGGGAGGCGGACAAGGTCCGCGCCACCACCGAGGGCGGACGCAAGAACCGCCTGTGGGCGTCCGCCGCCGCCGTCGGCCGGCTCGTCCACGCCCGCGCCCTGGACGAGCAGCTGGCCCACGACGCCCTGTTGGACGCCGCGCTGGCGACCGGCCTCAAGCCCGCCGAATGCGAGTACGCCATCCGGCGCGGGTTCCGGGCCGCCGCCACCACCTCCCGCGCCGCCTGACCACGGGCACCGCCATGAGAGACCGGAACAGCGCTTCTCCGGCCTCCCATGGCCCCGCCCTGCCCACACACCCCCGGCCCCGCACGGGCCCGCTCACCACCCCGACCACGCCCCCTTGGAGGAGCCTTGACCGTCCCCGCACCTCGCCCCGACGACCCGTACGACAACGTGAGCCCGCTGTTCCGCGACGGATGGGAGAACGAGGCGGAGCCCCCGGCGGGCCCGGACACGTGGGACGCGCCGGTCGCGCTCGGGGAGTCCCGCGCCCTGCCGGCCTTCCCCGTGGACGCCCTGCCCGGCTGGCTCGGCGCCATGGTCAAGGCGGTCGCGGAGGAGACACAGACCCCCGCCGACCTCGCCGGGTGCCTGGCCCTGGCCTCCCTCGCCGCAGCGGCCGGCGGCCGGGTCGTGGTCCGCATCCGCGGCCGCTGGCACGAGCCGGTGAACATCTACACCGCCGTCGCCCTCCCGCCCGGCAACCGCAAGAGCGCGGTGTTCGACCTGATGACCCGCCCGCTCATGGACGTCGAGAAGCAGCTCTGCGCGGCCAGCGCGATCCGCCGCACCGAGGCCGAGACCACCCAACGGCTGCTGAAGGCCGCCGCCGAACGGGCCGCCACGAAGGCCGCGAACGCCGAGCCCGACGACCGGGCCAAGGCCACCGCCAAGGCCACCGCCGAGGCCGTCGCCCTCGCCCAGGAGGCCGAGGCCGTCACCGTCCCCGCCGAGACCCAGCTCATCGCCGACGACGCCACCCAAGCGTCCCTGGCCACGCTGCTCGCGGAGCAGGGCGGGCGGATCGCCATCATGAGCCCCGAGGGCGGGGTGTTCGACATCATCGCCGGCCTGTACTCCGGGCCGCCGGACATGACCATCTTCCTCAAGGGCCACGCCGGGGACCGGGTCCGCGTCAACCGACAGGGACGGCCCTCCCAGCACGTCGAGCGCCCCGCCGTCACGATGGGCCTGGCCATCCAGCCGGAAGTCCTGGAGGCGATCGCCAAGGTCAAGGGCGCCGACGGGCGCGGACTGCTCGCCCGCTACCTCTACTCCGTCCCCGTTTCCCTCGTCGGCTCCCGCAACGTCGAACCCGACCCGATCTCTGACGAGGTCGTCGACACCTACGGCCGGCACCTGGTGGCGCTGACCACGGAACTGGCCGACTGGACGGACCCGGCGATCATCCAGCTCACCCCCGAGGCCGACGCCGTCATGCTCGCCTACCAGAAGGTCACCGAATCCAGGCTCGGCAAGGGCGGGACGCTGGCCCCGATCATCAAGTGGGCGGCCAAGCGCGACGGCGCCGTCGCCCGGATCGCCGCCCTGCTCCACCTCGCCGCCCACCCCACCGACGGATGGCGCCTGCCCATCGCCGCCACCACCATGGCCGACGCCTGCCGCATCGGCGACTACTTCACCATCCACGCCCTGCACGTCTTCGACGCCATGGGCGCCGACCCCGCCCGCGACGCCGCCCGCACCCTGCTGGACCACCTGCGCACCAACCCCCTGGCCCCCGGCGGGTTCACCAAGCGCGACCTGTTCCGCTCCGCCTCCCGCGCCGACTTCCCCACCATCGCCGACCTCGCCCCCGCCCTGGAACTGCTGGAGGAACACGGGTGGGTCCGGATGCAGGCCCCGCCGCCCCGCTCCGGCAAGGGCGGCCGGCCCCCCTCCCCCCGCTACCAGGCACACCCCCACCTCACCCACCCCACGCCCTGACCCACCGACAACCCCCTCGGCGCCGACAGAACCGACACAACCCCCCGAAATGCCGCCTGACCTGCGAAAACACCCAAGATCACCGCTCTGACAGAACCACTTAAAACTCTGACAGAACCCCCCGCGCCCGGGTTTCCGCACGGCCCGCACCCCGCGCGGAAACCCCCACCCGCGAGGTTCTGTCGAGGTTTTTACCGGTTCTGTCAGAACAGTGATCAAGGACAAATGTGCAGGTCAGACGCCATTCGGGGAGGTTCTGTCAGTTCTGTCGGCCTCCGGGGCCCTCCGGACTTCAGCGCCGTCCCTCGAAGGAGGCTCCGCATGGCTGACGACACGGGCGATGCCCGGACCGAGTACGACCCCACCTTGGTGGCACTCACCGTCGAAGAGGCCGCCCGCCGACTCAGCATCGGCCGCACCACCATGTACGCCCTGATCAAGGGCGGCGAGATCGAGACCATCCCGATCGGCCGGGCCCGGCGTGTGCCGGCCGAGGCCGTTGTCGAGTTCACCCGCACCCGCATGCGGAAACACACCACCCCCATCGCAGCCTGAGGAGGCAGCACCCTTGGCGACCCGTCAGCCGAACGGCGCATCCAGCATCTACCAGGACAAGGAAGGAAAGTGGCACGGCCGCGTGACCGTCGGGGTCAAGGACGACGGCACGCCGGACCGTCGGCACGTCCGGGGGAAGACTCGGGCGGAGGTGACCAAGAAGGTCCGGGAGCTGGAGAGGAAGCGGGACGACGGCAACGTCCAGAAGGCCGGGAAGAAGTGGACCGTCGCGGCCTGGCTCACCCATTGGGTGGAGAACATTGCCGCGCTGCACGTCCGGCCGAACACTCTCGCCGGGTATCGGGTGGCGGTGAACGTCCACTTGATCCCCGGGGTCGGCGCTCACCGGCTGGAGAAGTTGGAGCCGGAGCACTTGGAGCGGCTCTACAAGAAGATGCAGGAGGGCGGGAGCAAGCCCGCCACCGCTCACCAGGCGCACCGCACCATCCGGACGGCGCTGAACCAGGCGATCCGGCGGGGGCACCTCACCCGGAACGTTGCGTCGCTGGCGGTCGCGCCCAAGGTGGAGGAAGAGGAGGTTGAGCCGTACGAGGTTGAGGAGGTGCAGGCGCTCCTCCTGGAGTCGGGGAAGAACCGGAACAGCGGCCGGTGGGCGATCGCGCTGGCGCTCGGCCTGCGGCAGGGGGAGGCGCTGGGGCTCCAGTGGCGGGACATCGATCTGGAGCGGGGCAGTCTGCGGGTGCGGCAGGCCCGGCAGCGACCGAAGTACCGGCACGGCTGTACGACCCCGTGCGGGCGGAAGCACGCCGGCCGGTGCCCGGAGCGGGTCCAGACGAACGCCGATGCCGCTCTCACGAAGTCGCGGGCGGGTAAGCGGCTGATCGGCCTTCCGGATCAGCTGGTGAAGCTGCTCAGGCTCCACAAGGAGGAGCAGGACCGCGAGCGGCTGGCCGCCCGTCAGGAGTGGGTGGAAGGTGGATGGGTCTTTGCCTCTGAGACCGGCCACCCGCTCATCCCCCGAACGGACTGGGACCGGTGGAAGGAGCTGCTCGCCGCCGCCGGGATTCGGGACGGTCGCCTGCATGACGCTCGTCACACCGCTGGGACGATCCTTCTCCTGCTCGGCGTCCCCGAGCGGATCGTGATGGACATTATGGGGTGGTCCAGCACCGCGATGACGCATCGGTACCAGCACGTGACGGCCCGGATCCGGCGGGACGTGGCAATGCAGATCGGCGGTCTCATCTGGGAGGTGGCCAAGGAGGGGCCTGCGGAGGGCTGAACCTACTCACTTCCTCGCCCTGCGCTCCTTGAACTGCTCGTACTTGTCGGCAAGGACGAACATGTAATCGAACAGTGCCTCGGCAAACGACAGCGCATCCTCGGCGTCCTGCCGGGACGATTGGTCGCCGTGGGCACCCTCGTTCCCCAGCATGCGAAGGTCGTCAGCCCAGTCGAACAGGCGCCCTTCGATCTTCTGGGCGGCCTTGAGAGCAAGGAGCTTTTGGCGGAGGTCGCGCCCGGTGGCCCTTTCGGCTTTGCATGCGAGCTCGACGGCGCGGCGGGTCATGACGACGGTTGCCGAGTATGCCCGTGCTCGGAGGAAGCAGCTACGTGCCTCCTCCAGTGCTCCTCGGACATCGCTGGGGATCTCTGGGGACAAGTCGCGAAACTGGGCAGGCCACACCCGGTAGAGCTCGCTCCACTCGTCTGGTCTAAGTTCCACGCTCTCCAGCACGGTGATGCGGGTGCACTCGCTGCAGCCCACCATCACAAGACGGATGATGATGTCCTCGCCGGCGTCCAGCGATTCAGCGCCCTCTACGCCTTGCCCTAGCACTTCGCACATGGTCGGGCGGTCGCAGTCCGGGCATTCGAGCGCCAGCGGGCCCTTGACGGCAACCGTTCCATCGAATCCAGCCATGACGCTGAACGTACTCGTGGCACCATCCGGCTGTCCGCTGCTTTTGGCTCTACGGTCGGCGACTGAGACCAAAACTGAGACCGGCACGACGAAGGCCCTCGTTAGAATTCTAACGAGGGCCTTCGTTCGTCCTGCTCACAGCGGTAGCGGT
>NZ_JZWY01000107.1:0-6035 GCF_000966955.1 Streptomyces sp. NRRL S-495 | reverse complement strand
CGCGGCGGCCGGGATCGGCCGCCGCTACCCGACCGCGCAGCAGCGCACGGCCAGGCTCGGTCCGCCGACCCCGCCCGAGCAGTCCGCGCCCGGGCGCCGTCCCACCGCCCCGCCGCCCGCTCCGCTGCCCGCCCAGCGCGAGGCCGAGAGGAGGCGTCACCATCGAGCAGACCACCGTCGGACCGTCCGCCAACGGACACCGGCTCCACCCGGGCGACCCGGCCCCGCCGACCGCACCGGCCGCAGCGGCCGCAGCGATCACCGTCCCCGCCGCCGCGGCCCCGCCCGGACCGCAGACCGGCCGGTTCGGCCCGTTCCTGACCAACGGCCACGCCGGCGAGCAACTGGCCCTGCTCAACGAGGTCGGCGGCAAGGTCGGCACCACCCTCGACCTCGGCTTCACCGCCCACGAGCTGTGCCGGGTGCTCGTCCCCCGGGTCGCCGACTTCGCCTGCGTCGACCTCGTGGACGGCCTGATCTCCGACTCCGAGCTGCCCGCCGCCCGCCCCGACGACGACACGATGCTCCGCCGGGTCGCCCTGGCCCGCAACGAGTCCGCCGGCCAGTGGGACCACGTGCTCGCCGAGGGCTCGCTGGTCGCCATGCCCCGCCGCACCCCGCCCGGCATGGCCCTCCAGCTGAACCAGCCGGTGCTGGTCCCGGTGGTCACCCGGGACGTCGCGGTCGACTACGCCGCCGCGCTCGGCGGCCCCGAGCTGGTCCCGGTGGTGTCCGGCCGCTCGATGCTGGTGGTGCCGCTCTCCGCCCGCGGCACCGTGCTCGGCATCCTCAAACTGCTCCGGCTCCCCGACCGGGACCCGTTCGACGAGAGCGACGCCGCCACCCTCAAGGAGCTGGCCGCCAGGGCCGCGCTCTCGCTCGACAACGCCCGGCTGCACCGGGCCGAGTCCCGGGTCGCCACCACCCTCCAGCGCTCGATGATCCCGACCCGCCCGCCGCAGATCCCCGGCGTCCAGATCGCCCACCGCTACCTGCCCGGCGACTCCCGGGCCGAGGTCGGCGGCGACTGGTTCGACGCGATCCAGCTGCCCGGCAGCCGGGTCGCACTGGTGGTCGGCGACGTCATGGGCCACGGCATCCACTCGGCCGCCGCGATGGGCCGCTTCCGCACCGCGATGCAGACCCTGGCCGCCCTCGACCTGCCGCCCGGCCAGCTGCTGCGCCATCTGGACAACCTGGCCCACAAGCTCGGCGACGACCATCTCGCCACCTGCCTGTACGCGGTCTACGACCCGATCAACCGGACCTGCGAGCTGGCCAGCGCCGGCCATGTACCACCGGTCCTGGTCCACCCGGACGGCACCGGCGAGCTGCTGGAGATCCCGGCCGGCGCCCCGATCGGCGTCGGCGGGGTGCCGTTCGTCGCCAAGACCATCGACGTCGTGGACGGCTCGATGCTGGTGCTCTGCACCGACGGCCTGGTCGAGGTGCGGGGCGGTGACATAGGAGCGGGGCTGGCCGCGCTCTGCGGCAATCTGATCGACCCGCAGCAGAGCCCGGAGGAGGCCTGCGACGTGGTCCTGGACCGGCTGCACTCCGACGACCGCAAGGACGACGTCGCGCTGCTGGTGGCCCGCTTCGACGGGGTCGCGCCGAGCGAGGTCGCCACCTGGGACCTCACCGTCGACCACCGCGAGGTCGGCCGGGCCCGCGCCCTGGTCCGCGAGCAGCTGGCCGCCTGGCACCTGGAGTCGATCGGCGACACCGTCGTGCTGCTGGTCAGCGAGCTGGTCACGAACGCCGTCCGGGTGGCCCGGGACCGGGTCCAGCTCCAGCTGATCCGGGTGGACAAGCTGCTGGTCGAGGTCAGCGACGACAACCACAACCTGCCGTCGCTGGAGCCCGCCGAACAACTCGGCGAGACCGGCCGCGGCCTCACCCTGGTCACCAAGCTCGCCGAGCGCTGGGGCACTGCCCGCAAGGCGGTCGGCAAGGTCGTCTGGTTCGAACTGCCACTCTGACCGCGGTGGACACCGCGAAGCCGTGAACGACAGGAGCCCGCGGACCGGACGGTCCGCGGGCTCCTCGTACGTACTGTTCGGCCCGTTACGGCACGGCCGCGCCGGCCGGAGTGCGGCGGCGGACGTCCGCGGCCGCAGCCTCCAGCGAGGCGGTGGCCGTCGACACCACGGCCGCCGCGCCGACCCCGGCCAGCACCCGCGGCCAGAAGTCCCCGAACACCTCCACCGAAAAAAAGACCGCGATCAGCAGCGCCGCTATCACCGCGACCACATGCTCCATCCCGGCCAGGTTCGGCAGCACGACCGCCTCGCCGACCATCGTCGCCACGACCAGACCGGCCGTGAACCAGGCCCGGCAGCGGAACGCGATGCAGATCGCCAGCGCCACCACCGCGGCCGAGGGGCCGGTGTCCCGCACGTGCGCGACCCACTTCGGGAAGCCGAAGACGTGGTCCGGGCCGATCGCCACCCCGACCCGGGCGAACAGCGTCCCGGCGAGGGTGCAGGTGTAGGCGACCACCAGGGTCAGCCGCCGGCCGAGCACGATCTCGGCGATGCCGAAGACCACGAAGACCTGCGCCAGCGCCCCCCACACCGGCAGGTCAAGGGCCGGCACGTACAGCGACAGCGGCGTGCGCAGCAGCGAGACGTCCAACGGCAGCGCCGCCTTGACCACGCCGATCCGGGTGACGAAGTGCTCGCCACCCGGAAGGTGCTGGACGATGCTGAACAGCAGGATCAGACAGGTCGCCGCGGTGGCCAGTGGGACGGCCGCGAACTTCTTCCGCGCGACCTGCTCCCGGACCGTCCCGAACAGCGTTCCCCACTCGGCGACAGCGGCCTCTTTGGCAATAGCCACCGGCCCCTTTCGCACGCCCCCCGCGTGGGTCCTCCGCATCACAACCGGTTCTCCAAATCCCCGTTGGCGCAAGCGCCTTCTCGACTACCTCCACATTAGAAGCCGGTTAACGAATCCACATCGGCAATTGTGCGGATCCGAGTCATCCTCAAGGGGGAGAAACAACCATGAGATCCCCCCGGACGGCTGCCCGGCCCCCTCCGCCCCCCGGCGGAGGGCTACCCCTTCCCGTCCTGTGCCGCCACCGGCACCCGGGGCTCCGTGCCGGACGGTCCCTGGTGCCGGCGACGGAACAGCGCGGGCAGGCTCGGTGCGGTGATGAAGCCCTCGGCCCGGGCACTGGCGATGCCGATCCGCGGAATCTCGCTGCTCTTCTCGAACAGCAGATACCGCGGCTCCCAGATCGGCCGGTACTTGGCGTTGGCCCGGTAGAGCGATTCGATCTGCCACCAGCGCGAGAAGAAGCCGAGAACGGAACGCCAGAGCCGCAGCACCGGCCCCGCCCCGAGCTTCGAGCCCCGCTCGAAAACGGAACGGAACATGGCGAAGTTCAGCGAGACCCTGGCCAGATTCACCTCACCGGCGCGCTGCAGGAGTTCGATCACCATGAACTCCATCAGGCCGTTCTCGGTGTCCCTGGCCCGGCGCATGAGGTCCAGCGAGAGCCCGTCCGCACCCCACGGCACAAAGCTGAGCAGGGCCTTCAGCTCGCCCTCGCCGTCGTGGCACTCCAGCATCACGCAGCGCCCGTCGCCCGGGTCGCCGAGCCGGCCCAGCGCCATCGAGAAGCCGCGCTCGGTCGCGCCGTCGCGCCACTGGTCGGCCTTGGCCACCAGCTCGGCCATCTCGTACTCGGGGATCTCCTCGTGCCGGCGGATCCGCACCGTGTAGCCGGCCCGCTTGACCCGGTTGTAGGCCTGGCGCACCACCCGCATCGCCCGGCCGTCCAGCGAGAACTCGTCGAGTTCGACGATCGCCTCGTCACCCAGCTCCAGCGCGTCCAGCCCGTGCCGGGCGTAGATCACCCCGGCCTCCTCGGAGGCGCCCATCACGGCCGGCGCCCAGGCGTGCTCGCGGGCCTCGGTCAGCCAGGCGTCGATCGCGCCGGGCCAGGCCTCGGGGTCGCCGATCGGGTCGCCGGAGGCCAGCGAGACGCCGCCGACCACCCGGTAGGTGACCGCCGCCTTGCCGCTCGGCGAGAACATCACCGCCTTGTCCCGGCGGAGCGCGAAGTAGCCCAGCGAGTCCCGCTCGCCCTGCTTCTCCAGCAGCCCCCGGATCCGCTCCTCGTCCTCGGCGGTGAGCAGCTCCGTGTTCCGCGGGCTGCGGAACGCCACGTAGAGGACCAGCAGGAAGAGCACCGCGCCCATGGCGTTGATGACCGCGTTCACCCAGGTCGGCGCGTCGATGACGGACCGCAGGTGCTCGGAGGGGGTGATGGTGATCATCCGGCCGACCGAGTAGCGGAACGTGTCCCAGAAGTCGGCGGCGCCGTGCAGGTTGTTGGTGAGGGCGACCAGGGCCGCGCCGACCACGCCGCCGAAGCCCAGGCCGGCCACGAAGGTGGCGGCGGCGGTCTTCGGGTTGGAGCTGTCTCCCTTGGAGGTGAACTCCTTCCGCCCGACCAGCAGCGCCAGGACGAACCCGCAGGTCAGCACGGTGGACACATAGTTCAGCGGGTGCTTGGTGAAGCCCCCGCCGGGCAGCGTCATGGCGAGCAGGTAGAGCAGCGCGAACAGACCGGCCAGCGCCGTGTTGAAGATCCACGCGGCCCGCTTGCGGCGCCGCATCGCGATCGCCAGGAAGACCGAGAGCACCGCGCTGCTCAGCCCGGCGGTCATCAGGTAGGGGGTGAAGTACTCGCCCTCGTTGTGCGTCTCGACCTGGTCCCGGAACGGCGCCAGGAGCACGGTGACGAGGTTCAGCAGGGCGATCAGCCGCAGGTACCAGACGGTCGCCGTCGCGGCCCGGGGGCGCCAGCGCGCCATGAGGGCGCCGGACCCGGATCCGGTGGGGGAGGTGGACGGCTCCGGCTTCACAGTGGACGACACAGCTCAATTCCAAACGATCAGATGGTGGGCCGCATCCGCACGCGACCCGGCCGGCCACCCACCCCCGGCCGCGGACCGACCGAACGGCAGCCGATTCCCATGGTTCCCCACCATCGGTGAGAATCGCGTGAACCAGGTAGCGGATTCACACCCCCGCCGTTCGGCGGGGTTGCTCCGGGAGGCCGGGCCCGGCGAAGCCGCCGGTCAGGCCCTACTCTCGGTTCCAGTCATGCGGACCGGCCCGACCCGTCCGCCGAACCGAGGAGGGACCCATCACCACCACCCGCGTGCTGATCGTGGACGACGAGATCCTGGTCCGGTCCGGGCTGGGCCTCATCGTCGGCTCCGCCCCCGACCTGGAGGTGGTCGGCGACTGCTCGGGCGCGCAGACCGAGGAGTACGTCCGGCGGCTGCGTCCGCACGTGGTGCTGCTCGACATCCGGATGCCCGACCTGGACGGCATCTCGGTGCTCCGCCGGCTGCGGGCCCTGCCCGACCCGCCGGCCGTGGCGATGCTGACCACCTTCGACACCGAGGAGCACATCGGCACCGCGCTGCGGGCCGGCGCCTCCGGCTTCCTCCTCAAGGACACCGCCCCGGACCAGCTGGTGCACGCCGTCCGGGTGCTCGCGGCCGGCGGCAACATCCTCTCCCCGACCGTGACCCGCACCGTGATCGGCGGCTATGTGGACGGCGGCGGCCCGGACGCCGAGGCGGCGACCCTGGCCCGCACCCTGACCGGCCGGGAGCTGGACGTGCTGGCGCTGCTGGGCGAGGGCCTGTCCAACGCCGAGATCGCCGACCGGCTGTTCCTCGGCACCGGCACGGTGAAGGACCACATCAGCGCGATCCTCGGCAAGCTCGGCGCCGCCAACCGGGTCCAGGCGGCCGTCGTCGCCCACCGGGCCGGGCTGGTCCGGCCGAAGCCGAGCGACGGGGCATGAGCGACCCCTCTCCCGCACGACGTCTTCCGGCCGGGTTCACCGCGCCCTGGCTGATGATCCTGCTGCCCGCGGTCTACTCCCTGGTGGACGCCGCCCTGGTGGCCCGCGGCGCCCCGCTCTGGCAGACCCTGCTGTCGGTCCTGGCCGCCGTGGCGCTGCTGTGGCGGCGCCGCTTCCCGGTCACCGTGCTGCTGCTGAC
>NZ_JZWY01000106.1:0-2521 GCF_000966955.1 Streptomyces sp. NRRL S-495 | reverse complement strand
CCGTGCTGCTGCTGACGATGCCCGGCAGCTACCTCGACGACATCTGGCTCGCCCCGATAACCGCCGTCTACACGGTGGCGGCCGAACGCCCCCACTCCCGGGTGGTGCTCCCCTGCGCCTCGCTCTTCGCGCTGGTGGAGTTCTTCCACTGGCCGCTGTCCGAGCAGTCCTTCGAGCCGACCCGGGACACCGCGCTGTACGCCATCCAGTCCGTGATGCTCGCGGCGGGCCCGGCCGCCACCGGTCTGCTGTCCCGGACCAGGCGCGAGCTGGCGGCCCGGCTGGACGAGCTCACCCGGGGCCAGGCCCGGGAGAGCCGGCTGCTGGCCGACCGGGTGCTCAGCGAGGAGCGCAGCCGGCTCGCCCGGGAGATGCACGACGTGGTCTCGCACCAGGTCAGTCTGATCAGCATCCAGGCGGGCGCGCTCCAGGTGTCCACCGCCGACCCGGCGGCCTCGGGTGCCGCGGCGACCATCCGCGAACTGTCCGTGCGCACCCTGGAGGAGCTGCGACAGATGGTCGGCGTGCTGCGGGCCGGCGGGCCGAGGACCGGTGCCCCGCTGGCCCCGCAGCCCAGGCTGGCCGACCTGCCCCGGCTGATCGAGGAGAGCGGACTGGCCGCCGACACCGAGCTCGCCCCGGGCGACCGCCCCTGGCCGGAGGCGGTCGAGCGGGCCGCCTACCGCACCGTCCAGGAGGCGCTCACCAACATCACCAAGTACGCGCCGCAGGCCGCGGTGCACGTCCGGATCCGGGCCCGGGGCCGACGGCTGCGGGTCGAGGTGCGCAACGACGCCCCGCCGGTCCGCCCCGACCGGATCCTGCCCGGCGGCGGCCACGGCCTGGTCGGCCTGCGCGAACGCGCCCAGCTGCTCGGCGGCTCGCTCGACGCCGGCCCGACCCCGGACGGCGGCTTCGAGGTCCGCGCCGACCTCCCGGCGCCGTCCTCCTGAACCGGGGCCCCGGGCCGCCCCCGGACCGGCCCCGGAGTCCGGGACGCCGCCGCCGGTGCGGGACCGGGTCCGGCACCGGGGAACAAAAAAGCCCCGCAGATCCGAAGATCTGCGGGGCTTCGCTGTGCGCGAGGGGGGAGTTGAACCCCCACGCCCTTTCGGGCACTGGAACCTGAATCCAGCGCGTCTGCCTATTCCGCCACCCGCGCATGGGTGTTTTCACCGCTTGCCGGTCGATCAGCCGATCCGCTCGGTACCATGTGGCCTTCGCGTTTCTTCGATCGGGCCGCCCGGTGGGCGCCCCTTCCGACATGCAAAACAGTAGCACGACCTGCGGGTCACCTCCGAATCCGTTCCCGGGGGAGGCGGAGCGCATCCGAACGGATGCCCGGCGAACAGGCGAGCGAGGGATGGCGGGCCCGCCGGGCGGGTAGCCCTGGCATGCTGCCGCCCGCATGCGTCACCCTGTGTGTCCGAGCCCACCCCCGGGCACCACGTGGTCCGGGAACCGTACGGATGGCCCCGGCGTGGATACGATCAGTACGGAAGTACCGCAAGTAGGCGCGACCGGCTCCCCCCGGAAACCGGTCGGCAGGCAGGCGAACGAACCCTGGAAGGGGGTGCCCCATGGGAGTGCTGAAGAAGTTCGAGCAGCGACTTGAGGGTCTCGTCAACGGCACCTTCGCCAAGGTGTTCAAGTCCGAGGTCCAGCCCGTGGAGATCGCCGGAGCGCTGCAGCGCGAGTGCGACAACAACGCGAGCATCTGGAACCGCGAGCGGACCGTCGTGCCCAACGACTTCATCGTCGAACTCAGCCCGCACGACCACGAGCGGCTGAGCCCCTACTCCGGGCAGCTGGGCAACGAGCTCGCCGGCATGGTCCGCGAGTACGCGGAGGCCCAGCGCTACACCTTCATGGGCCCGCTGCAGGTGAACCTGGAGAAGGCCGACGACCTCGACACCGGCCTGTACCGGGTGCGCAGCCGCACCCTCGCCGCGGAGGAGCCGCAGCAGCAGGCCCCCGCGCAGCCGACCCAGCCCCCCAGCCCGGCTACGGCCGCCCGCCGGCCGCTCCGGCCCCCGGTGCGCCGTGGCAGCAGGGCGGCGGTGCCCAGTACGCCGCGCCCCCGCCTCCGCCGGCCGCGCCCCCCGCGACCCCGCCCGCCGCGCCGACCGCCCCCGCCGGCGGCACTGTGCGCCCCTTCCCGGGCGCCGGCCACGGCACCTCGGTGCGCCGCTGGATCGAGGTGAACGGCGCCCGCCACCAGATCTCCGGGAACGCCTGCGTGCTCGGCCGCTCCACCGAGGCGGACGTCCGCATCGACGACCCCGGAGTGTCCCGCAAGCACGCCGAGATCCGCCCCGGAACCCCCTCGATGGTGCTGGACCTGGGGTCGACGAACGGCATCGTGGTGGACGGACAGCACACCCAGCGCGCTACGCTCCGCGACGGCTCTCGAATCGTCGTGGGCTCCACCACCATCGTCTACCGACAGGTCGAAGGGTAGAGCGGGCGCGGTTATGTCAGAACTGACCCTCACGGTCATGCGGCTGGGCTTCCTGGCCGT
>NZ_JZWY01000105.1:0-9997 GCF_000966955.1 Streptomyces sp. NRRL S-495 | reverse complement strand
TGTCAGAACTGACCCTCACGGTCATGCGGCTGGGCTTCCTGGCCGTGCTGTGGCTGTTCGTGATCGTCGCGGTCCAGGTGATCCGCAGCGACCTCTTCGGAACCAGGGTGAACCCCCGGTCCTCCCGCCGGGGCGGCGGCGCCACCGCGGCGGCGCCCGCGGCCGGTGCGGCCGGGCGGGCCCCGCAGGGCCAGCCCCCGGCCGGCGGTCCGCCGACCCAGGGCGGCGGGCGCCGTCGCGGCGCCCCGACCCAGCTGGTCGTGGTGCAGGGCTCCCTGGCCGGGACCACCGTCGCGCTGCAGGGCCAGACCATCACCCTGGGCCGGGCGCACGACTCCACCATCGTGCTGGACGACGACTACGCGTCCTCCCGGCATGCCAGGATCTATCCCGACCAGACTGGGCAGTGGACGGTGGAGGATCTAGGCTCCACCAACGGCACCTATCTGGACCGTCAGCGCCTGACCGCGCCGACCCCGCTCCAGCCGGGCATGCCGATCCGTATCGGCAGGACCGTCATCGAACTGCGGAAGTAGTAGCGCATGAGGGACAGCATCCCGTCCATGACCCAGAGGGGGGCACAGGTCGCATGACCCTGGTGCTGCGCTTCGCCGCCGGCTCCCACAAGGGACTGATCCGGGAGGGGAACGAGGACTCCGGCTATGCCGGCCCGCGGCTGCTGGCCGTGGCCGACGGCATGGGCGGGGCGGCGGCCGGTGAGGTCGCTTCCTCCGAGGTGCTCGGCTCGATCGTCCGCCTGGACGAGGACGTGCCGGGCGCCGATCTGCTGACCCTCCTCGGCGACGCGGTCCAGGGCGCCAACGACCGGCTCCGGCAGATGGTCGAGGAGGACCCGCAGCTCGAAGGCATGGGCTGCACCCTCACCGCGATGCTCTGGACCGGCCAGCGGATGGGCCTGGTCCACGTCGGGGACTCCCGCGCCTACCTGCTGCGGGACGGCTCGCTGGTGCAGATCACCCAGGACCACACCTGGGTGCAGCGGCTGGTCGACGAGGGCCGGATCACTCCGGAGGAGGCCGAGACCCACCCGCAGCGCTCGCTGCTGATGCGCGCGCTGGACGGCCGGGGCCAGGTCGAACCGGATCTCTCGATCCGCGAGGTCCGGGCCGGCGACCGCTATCTGATCTGCTCCGACGGCCTCTCCGGCCCGGTCAGCCACCAGACCCTCCAGGACACCCTGGGCAGCTACTACTCGCCCGAGCAGACCGTGCAGGAGCTGATCCAGCTCGCGCTGCGCGGCGGCGGCCCGGACAACATCACCTGCATCGTCGCGGACGTCCTCGACGTCGGCGCCACGGACACCCTCAGCGGCCGGTTCAACGACGTGCCGGTGGTGGTCGGCGCGGTCGCCGAGACCCCGCCGTCCTCGACCGCCGCGGACCAGTCGATCCGCGACACCCCGGCCGGCCGCGCCGCCGGGCTCGGCCGCGGCCCGCAGGGCGCCTTCGGCCCCGCCGAGGGCTACGGCGCCGGCCACCCCGACGCCGGGTTCGGCCCGGCCGGCGGCTACCCGGAGGGCGGCTCCGCCGAGCCCTCGGTCCACGGGACCGAGGACTACGACGACGACGCGCCCCGGCGGCCCAAGCGCAAGAACCGGGCGCTGGCGTTCTCGCTGGTCGGCCTGGTCACCGTGGGCCTGCTGGGCGCGGGCGGCTTCTTCGGCTACCAGTGGACCCAGAGCCAGTACTACGTCGGCGCCGAGGGCGACCACGTCGCGGTATTCCAGGGCGTGAACCAGAGCCTGGCCGGACTGAGCCTGTCCTCGGTGCACACCCCGTACAAGGACATCGAGCTCAAGTACCTCCCGCAGGACCAGCGCACCCACGTCACCAACACCATCTCGGCGAGCAGCCTCGGCGACGCCGACGACAAGGTGAAGAAGCTGGGCGAGCAGGCCGCGTTCTGCCGCAAGGTCTCCGACATCCGGGCCACCGCCGGCAGCCTGTCCACCCCGGGCGGCACCCCGGCGACCGGCCAGCCGACCCAGCAGGCCGCCGCCGGAACCGTGGCGACGCACGCCGGGTTCGTGACGGCGACCACCGCGCCCAGCCCGTCCGCGTCCGGACGCGCCCCGGCGGCCGGCGTCCCCACGACCACCCCGAGTCCGAGCACGCCGAGCACCACCGCCCCGGCCCCCGTCGCGCCCAGCCAGGGTGCCGCGGCCCCGGCGGCCCCGCAGAGCGACCTGCCCGGCCTGAGCGACGAGGAGCGGCAGCGCGCCGACTCCTGCCCGAAGTCGTGACGGAGGCGACCCGACACGGGCCCGCCCCGCGCGGGCCCGTCCGGCCGTCCCGGGGCGGCCGGCACCTGAGTGAGCGAAGCAGCAGAGCTATCGAGAAGCGCGTGTGGGCGGATGCCCCGGCCGAGCGGAGCGAGGCGGGAGCATGAGTACCTTCGATGTGAGCAGCGATCCGAACAGCCGGTCCGCCGGTGTGCCGGCCGACCGCGCGTCCTCGCGGCGCCGCCGCAACACCACCATCTCGCCGCAGGCGACGCCGAACCGGCGCAACACCGAGCTGGCGATGCTGGCGTTCGCGGTGCTGCTGCCGGTCCTGGCGTACGCCAACGTGGGCCTGGCGATGGACGACAAGCTGCCCGCCGGGATGCTCGGCTACGGCCTGGGCATGGGCGCGCTCGCCCTGATCGCCCACCTGCTGATGCGGAAGTTCGCGCCGTACGCGGACCCGCTGATGCTGCCGATCGCCACCCTGCTGAACGGGCTCGGCGTGGTGATGATCTGGCGGCTGGACAAGGCCGGGCCGCTGCTGCACAACAACTTCCCGGCCGCCTCCAACCAGCTGATGTGGTCGGGTCTGGGCATCGCGTTCTTCATCGTGGTGATGGTCTTCCTGAAGGACCACCGGGTCCTGCAGCGCTACACCTACATCTCGATGGCGGTGGCCCTGGTGCTGCTCGCCGCCCCGGCGTTCTTCCCGGAGCGCAAGGAGGACCTCGGCGCCAAGATCTGGATCCGGATGGGCGCCTTCTCGATCCAGCCCGGTGAGTTCGCCAAGATCATCCTGACGGTGTTCTTCGCCGGCTACCTGATGGTCAAGCGCGACGCCCTGGCGCTGGCCAGCCGCCGTTTCATGGGCCTGTACCTGCCGCGCGGCCGCGACCTCGGCCCGATCATCGTGATCTGGCTGCTCAGCCTGCTGATCCTGATCTTCGAGAACGACCTCGGCTCCTCCTTCCTGTACTTCGGCCTGTTCGTGGTGATGCTCTACGTCGCCACCGAGCGGACCAGCTGGATCGTCGTCGGCCTGCTGATGTCGGTCGGCGGCGCGGTCGCGGTGGCCTCCACCGCCAGCCACGTCAAGACCCGCATCGACGCCTGGCTCGACCCGATGGCCGCCTTCGCCCCGAAGCCGCCGCAGGGGGCCACCGAGCAGATCGGGCAGTCACTGATGGCGCTCGGCTCCGGCGGGGTGACCGGCTCCGGCCTCGGCCAGGGCCGCTCCTGGCTGATCGACTTCGCCGCCAAGAGCGACTTCATCCTCGGCTCCTTCGGCGAGGAGCTCGGGCTCACCGGCATGATGGCGATCTTCATGCTCTACGCCCTGCTGATCCAGCGCGGTCTGCGCACCGCGGTCGCCGCCCGCGACCCCTTCGGCAAGCTCTTCGCGGTCGGGCTCTCCTCCGCGATGGCGCTGCAGGTGTTCGTGGTCGCCGGCGGTGTCACCGGCCTGATCCCGCTGACCGGTATGACCATGCCGTTCCTCGCCCAGGGCGGGTCCTCGGTGGTCGCCAACTGGGCACTGGTCGCGATCCTGCTGAAGATCAGCGACAACGCCCGCCGTCCCGGGGTGGAGCCCACCCCGACGCCCGAGATCCAGGGGGGCACCGCCTCGTGAACAAGCCGATCCGCCGGGTCTCGATCTTCTGCCTCGTGCTGATCCTGGCCCTCATGGTGCGCACCAACTGGATCCAGGGGGTGCAGGCCGACGCCTGGGCGAGCAACAAGTACAACAAGCGGCAGGTCTACGACCGCTACGCCTACCCGCGCGGCAACATCATCGTCGACGGCCAGCCGATCACCCAGTCCACCTTCGTGGACGGCCTGCGCTACAAGTACAAGCGGTCCTGGACGGACCCGCAGATGTACGCCCCGGTCACCGGCTACTCCTCGCAGGCCTTCGGCGCCAGCCAGCTGGAGCAGCTGGAGGACGGCGTCCTCTCCGGCAGCGACGACCGGCTGTTCTTCCGCAACACCCTGGACATGCTGACCGGGGAGCAGAAGCGCGGCGGCGACGTGGTCACCACGATCAACTCCAAGGCCCAGAAGGCGGCCTTCGAGGGGCTCGGCAACAAGAAGGGCGCGGTCGTCGCGCTCGACCCGAAGACCGGCGCGATCCTGGCCCTGGTCTCCACGCCGTCCTACGACCCGGCGAGCTTCGCGGGCAACGAGTCCACCGACTCCAAAGCCTGGACCGACCTCAACGCCGACCCGAACAAGCCGATGCTCAACCGGGCGCTGCGCGAGACCTACCCGCCCGGCTCGACGTTCAAGCTGGTCACGGCCTCGGCGGCGTTCGAGAACGGCCTCTACCAGAACATCGACGACCAGACCGCGACCCCGGACCCGTACACCCTGCCGGGCACCAACTTCGTGCTGAAGAACGAGTCCGACCGGGAGCAGTGCGGCAACGCCACGATCAAGTCCGGCATGGACCAGTCCTGCAACACCGTCTTCGCCAAGATCGGCGCCGACCTCGGCAAGGACAAGATGCGGGTGCAGGCCGAGAAGTTCGGCTTCAACAGCACCGTGGACACCCCGATCCGGTCCGAGAAGAGCGTCTTCCCGTCCAACTCCACCCCGGACGGCACCGCCCAGGACTCGATCGGCCAGCACGACACCCAGGCCACCCCGCTGCAGATGGCGATGGTCTCCGCGGCGATCGCCAACAACGGCTCGCTGATGCAGCCGTACCTGGTCGCCGAGGAGCGCTCCGCCTCGCTGACCACCATCTCCAAGCACAGCGAGAAGCAGTTCTCGCAGCCGATCAGCCCGGCCACCGCGCAGAAGATGCAGGACCTGATGGTCTCGGTGGTCGAGAACGGCACCGGCAAGAACGCGAAGATCCCGGGCGTCACCGTCGGCGGCAAGACCGGTACCGCCCAGCACGGCGAGGGCAACGCGGGCCTGCCGTTCGCCTGGTTCACCTCCTACGCCAAGGCCTCCGACGGCCGCACGGTCGCGGTCGCGGTGGTCGTCGAGGACGGCTCCAACAACCGCGACGGGATCAGCGGCGGCCGGCTGGCCGCACCGATCGCGAAGTCCGTGATGCAGGCCGTCCTCGGCAAGTGACAGGAGCCGTGACGGGAGCCGGCGGCGGGTGAGGGAAATGTCACGATCGGCACCCCGGGTCCGGATACCGGTCTGATATCGGCCTACGGCCGACTCGGGTCCGGTACGGTCCGACCGGTAGCGTGTCCGCAGCAGCGGGTGTACCCGTTGCCGTCCGTGCGGTGCCGAACCGGTCCTGACCGCAGAACCATCCGGGGCCCGGACGGCGTCACAGGGAGCGTGCGGGGACACCTACGTCACAACCTCACCGGCGGGTGAGGGAGAGGGTCGCAACTATGGAAGAGCCTCGTCGCCTCGGCGGCAGGTACGAGCTCGGCGGCGTCCTCGGGCGCGGCGGCATGGCCGAGGTGTACCTCGGCCATGACACCAGGCTCGGCCGCTCCGTCGCCGTGAAGACGCTCCGGGCCGACATGGCCCGCGATCCGTCCTTCCAAGCCCGATTCCGCCGCGAGGCACAGTCCGCGGCGTCGTTGAACCACCCCGCGATCGTCGCCGTGTACGACACCGGCGAGGACTACATCGACGGCATCTCCATCCCGTACATCGTGATGGAGTACGTCGAGGGGTCCACGCTGCGGGAGCTGCTGCACTCCGGCCGCCGGCTGCTGCCGGAGCGCGCGCTGGAGATGACCATCGGCATCCTCCAGGCCCTGGAGTACTCCCACCGGGCCGGCATCGTGCACCGCGACATCAAGCCCGCCAACGTCATGCTCACCCGCCAGGGCAACGTCAAGGTGATGGACTTCGGCATCGCCCGGGCGATGGGCGACGCCGGCATGACGATGACGCAGACCTCCGCCGTCATCGGCACCGCCCAGTACCTCTCCCCGGAGCAGGCCAAGGGCGAGCAGGTGGACGCCCGCTCCGACCTCTACTCCACCGGCTGCCTGCTCTACGAGCTGCTCACGGTGCGCCCGCCGTTCGTCGGCGACTCCCCCGTCGCGGTCGCCTACCAGCACGTCCGGGAAGAGGCGCAGCCGCCGTCCGTCTTCGACCCCGAGGTGCGCCCCGAGGTCGACGCGATCGTGCTCAAGGCGCTCGCCAAGGACCGCGACTACCGCTACCAGAGCGCCGACGAGATGCGCGACGACATCGAGCGCTTCCTCGACGGCCTGCCGGTGGCCGCCGCCCAGCAGGCCGCCGCGTACGGCATGGGCGCGGCCGGGTACGGCTACGACCAGAACGGCTACCCGCAGCACGACCCGTACGGCCAGACCAATCTGCTGCCGCAGCAGGGCCCCGGCGGTCCGACCACCGTCCTGCCGCAGGCCGCTCCGGCCGGCTACGCCGCCCAGCCCCAGCCCGGCTACGACGACGGCTACGGCCAGACCTACGCCGGCGCCCCCGGGGCCGGTGGCAACGACGGCTACGACGACGGTTACGGCCGTGGCGGCCGACGCGGCGAGGAGCCGCCGAAGAAGAGCAACACCTCCTGGATCGTGCTGGCGGTCGCCGCCGTGCTGGTCCTGGTCGGCACCTTCTTCGTCGCCCAGGCGATGTTCGGCAACAAGAAGGGCGGCGAGGACAAGAAGGAGGCCGTGAAGATCACGGCGCCCGGCCTCGTCGGCAAGACCCTGGCCGAGGCCAAGGCGCTCGTCGCCCAGGCCGGTCCCAAGCTGGTGGTCACCGAGGGCGACAAGATCGCCTGCCCGGACGCCAACGTGAAGAAGGACCAGGTCTGCACGCAGACCCCGACGGCCGGCAACCAGGTCGCCGAGGCCGCCACGATCACCGTGCAGCTGTCCTCGGGTCCGGCCAAGAGCGCCGTGCCCAACGTGGTCGGCAAGTCCAAGGAGCAGGCGGTCAAGGCGCTCACCGACGCCGGCTTCACCAATGTGACGACCGACTACAAGGACGACGACAACGCCCCGCTGGACCAGGTGCTCACGCAGGACCCGGCCAGTGGCGCCGCCGACCCGACCGCCCCGGTCAAGCTGACGGTCTCGCAGGGCAAGGCCAAGATCAATGTGCCGAGCGTGGTCGGCCAGCAGAAGGAGGCCGCCGAGGCCGCGCTGACCAGCGCCGGCTTCCAGGTGGACTCCTCGAAGACGCAGACGACCAACGAGCCCGCCAAGGTCAACACGGTCGCCTCGCAGAACCCGGCCGGCGGCAAGCAGCCGGCCAACACCAAGATCACGCTGACCATCTTCAAGGCGCCGGAGAAGGTCTCGGTCCCCCCGCTGCAGAACGTCCAGCTCAAGGAGGCCATCAAGACCCTCCAGGGGATGGGCCTCCAGTACACCGTCGTCCAGGGCCCGCAGGACCCCAACGCCACGGTGATCGCCTCCAACCCGCAGGCCGGGACCCAGGTGGACCCGAACACCTCGGTCGGGCTGATGACCAAGGCGGTGGATCCGCCCAAAGGGAGCGACCCACCGACCGTCCCCGGGATCCCCGGCCTCCCCACCCCCAGCAACACCAAAGGGGGACCCAACAACTAAGCCCTGGTTCCCCTGGTTCTGAGCCCCTCGGGGCCGGACCGACCGGCTGAGTTGATCCCGGCAGTGAGCCCGAGGGCCCGTCGACACCGCGTCGACGGGCCCTCGGGCGTTCACCGGGGCCGTGCGGCCCTCCGTGGGCCTCTAGCGGCCCCTGGAGGGCCCGCACGGCCCATGCAGGGCCGCCGGAGGCCCACGGAGGGCCGGGAAGGCCAGCAACTGGCCCAGCGGGGCCCGGAAGACACGCGAAGGCCCCCGGGGCGTCCCCCGGGGGCCTTCGCGCGGGCCTCAGCGCTGCCGCAGCTCCGCGGGCGGAGTGCGCGCGGCGTCCATGTCGTCCACCCGCACCAGGCTCCCCCAGACCGCCATCCGGTAGCGCGAGGTGTAGACCGGGGTACAGGTGGTCAGCGTGATGTACCGGCCGGGACCGGTGTACCCGGAGCCCTTCGGCACCGGGGCGACGATGCCGGTGTCGTACTTGGACGTCTCCGGCAGGGTGCTGTCGACCCGGTAGACGTACCACTTGTCACGGGTCTCGACCACGATCGCGTCGCCCTTGCCGACGGCGTCGAGCTCGTGGAACTTCGCCCCGTGCCCGTCCCGGTGCGCGGCCAGCGCGAAGTTGCCGGACTCGTCCCAGGGCATCGCCGAGCGGTACGGCTGCTCGTACACCCCGGCCACGCCCTCGGCCAGGGTCGCCGTGTCGGTGCCCATCCGGATCATCACCTGGTTGTCCCGGCCCATCGCCGGGACGTGCAGGAAGCCGATCCCGTCACCCGCCGCGTAGGACGGCGCGGTGGCACCGGTGGCACCGGTGGCGGCGGACGGCCCGGCCGACGGGGTGCCGGACGGGGGAGCGGCCGGGGCCCCGGTCGCCCAGGACTCGCGCAGCTGGTCCGAGGCCGCCGAGGCGGAGCGGTCCGCCAGCACGTCGGTCCACCACAGCGAGTAGGTGACGAACAGGCCGAGCACCAGCCCCAGGGTGATCAGCAGCTCGCCGACGACACCCAGGACGGCCAGCGCCCAGCCGCCCCGCCCGCGGCGTCGGCGAGCGGCCTCCTCGGCCACCGGCTCGGTCCCCTGGGTCACGTCTCTCCCTCTGTCGTCGCCCGCCCGCTCGCGGTCAGCCCCCCGTGAGGGCGGCCGGCTTGCCCTGGCTGCGCGGCCTTTCCTCGATCATCTTGCCAAACACGATCAGGCGCGCCTTGGAGCTGAACTCCGGGGTGCACGTGGTCAGCGTGATGTACCGGCCAGGACCGGTGTAGCCGGCGCCGTTCGGCACCGGCTTGATCACACTCACATTGGACGGCGGCGTCTCCGGGATGCCCCCGGTGACCTCGTAGGTGTAGTACGCGGTCGCGGTCTCCACCACGATCTTGTCGCCCTTGCCGAGCTGGTTGATCCGGCGGAACGGCTCGCCGTGCGTGTTGCGGTGCGCGGCCAGCGCGAAGTTGCCCGCCTTGTCGGCCGGCATGCCGGTGCCGGAGTAGTGCCCCACCAGGCCCTTGTCGAGCACGGGGGCCTTGGCGGTGCCCTCGGCGATCGGGAACTTCTGGCCGAGCTTCGGCAGGTGGATGATGGCGAAGCCCTTGCCGGGCTCGAAGGTCTCCGGTTTGGCCGGGTCCGGTGCCGGCTGTCCCGGCGCCGGGGCGCCCTGGGCCGGGCCCGCGTCGAACTGCTCCTCGAGCCGGTTGCGGGCACCGTCGGCGGCCGCGTCGGCCTGCACATTGGTCCACCAGAGCTGGTACGAGACGAAGAGCAGCATCACCAGGCCGAGGGTGATGCACAGCTCCCCGAGGAACCGGGCGAAGACCACCGCCGCCGGCTCCTTGGCCCGGGGACCGGCCGCGGCCCGGCCGCCCGCCCGGCGCCGACCGCGCCCCTGCGCGGCACGGCGGCGCTCGGCCCGGCCGCCCGGGGCGGGCGGCTGCCGCTCACCGGCCACGGCGGCCATGGTGACCGTCTCGGCGGCGGCGAGCACCGTCCCGGTCGCGTCCGGCGCGGACGGCGCCGACAGCACCGCCTCGGCCGGCACCGGCGCGACGGGCGGCGCGGCCGGCTCGTAGACGCCCCAGCCGTCCTCGGCCCCGGGCTGCGCCGGCCAGACCCGGTCCGCGCCGGAACTCCCGTCCCGGCCCCGGCCGGGGTGGACCGGCTCGGCCTGGTACGGGTCGTAGGACTGGTACTGGCCCTGCTGGCCCGGCTGGGGCTGCTGGGGCTGCTGGGGCTG
>NZ_JZWY01000104.1:0-42066 GCF_000966955.1 Streptomyces sp. NRRL S-495 | reverse complement strand
GCTGGGGCTGCTGGGGCTGCTGGGGCTGCTGACCGTACTGGCCCGGCTGGGGCTGCTGCGGGTACTGGCCGTACTGGTCCTGCTGCGGGTACGCGCCCTGCTGCGGGTACGGCCCCGCGCCGCCCTGCGGGTACTGCTGCGGGGCCTGCTGGTACGGGCCGCCCTGGAGGTGCTGCTGCCCGTACGGGTCGTGCTGCTGCCCGAACGGCCCCCCGGCGCGGTACGCGTCACCGCCCTCCGGGTCCGCCCCCGGCTGGTATCGCCCCTCCGGACGCACCGCGGTCACGCCGCTCAGCCCCGGCCGATCACCGGGGCGAGCCCGGCCGACCGGTCGACGGCCAGCGGGTAACCGCACTGGGCCAGCCAGTTGGCGAGCATCCGGTGACCGCCCTCGGTGAGCACCGACTCCGGGTGGAACTGCACACCCTCCACCGCGAGGTCCCGGTGGCGCAGCCCCATGATGACGCCGCTGCCGGTGCGCGCGGTGACCACCAGCTCGTCCGGCACGGTGGCCGGCTCGACCGCCAGCGAGTGGTACCGGGTCGCGGTGAGCGGTGAGGGCAGGCCCGCGAACACGCCGCCGTCCTCGTGCTCGACCGGCGAGGTCTTGCCGTGCAGCAGCTCCGGCGCCCGGCCGACCACCGCGCCGTAGGCCACCGCGATCGACTGCAGCCCCAGGCAGACGCCGAACACCGGCAGGCCGGCCCGCGCGCAGTGGTGCACCATCTCGATGCAGACGCCGGCCTCCTCCGGGGCGCCCGGACCGGGGGAGAGCAGCACCCCGTCGAAGCCCCGGTCGCCGTCGCGGCGCACCGCGTGCTCGACGGTCACCTCGTCGTTGCGGACCACCTCGCAGGTGGCGCCGAGCTGGTAGAGGTACTGGACCAGGTTGAAGACGAAGCTGTCGTAGTTGTCGACGACCAGGATGCGGGGCTGGGTCGGCCGGGAGGTCATGGGCGCGCGTTCTCCGAGGGGTGCGGGGACCGGGACGGGACGGGGCGGGTCGTCGGGTCAGCCGACGGCGCCGTCGCCGTTCCCGTCCACTGTGACGTCACCGAAGGGGAGCAGCGGTTCCGCCCACGGGAAGACGTAGGTGAAGAGCAGGTAGACCAGTCCCAGCACGAGGAGCACCGAGATCGCGGCCTTGACCAGGATGTTCCCCGGCAGATGACGCCAGATCCAGCCGTACATGGTGCTCCCTCGACGTATTGGACTGGGGTCAAGAGTAGACCCGGCCCCGGGAGCGGTCCGGCGCACCGGCCCGCTACTGGCCGGTGGCCGAGCGGAGGTCCGCCGTGCCCGAGTAGCCGGGCAGGGCGAGGTCGCCGCTCTCCTGCAGCTTCCAGCCCAGGCCGTAGGCCTGCACGTACTTCTGGTAGGTGCGGATCGAGGGGTCCGTGTCGACGGCGGCGCGCAGCGCGTCGGTCCGCCCGACCGCCTTGACCACGTAGGGCGGGGAGTAGACCCGGCCCTGGAGCAGCAGGGTGTTGCCGACGCAGCGGACCGCGCTGGTGGAGATCAGCCGCTGGTCCATCACCTGGACGCCCTCGGCTCCGCCGCGCCAGAGCGCGTTGACCACGGCCTGGATGTCCTGCTGGTGGATGACCAGGTCGTTGACGTCCGGCTCGCGCACCCCGGGGACGCGCGAGGTCGCGTTCGGCGGGGCGTCGTTGAGGGTGACGGTGAGGCCGGGGCCCTGGAGCGGCTCCAGGGCGGCGGCCTGTTCCAGGGCGGTCAGCCGGGCGGCGTCGGCCGGACTGCCGCCCTGCTGCTCGGTGAGCCGCTGGGACCGGTCCTGGAGGTCGGCGAGCTGGGCCTGGGACTGCTGGTTCTGGGCGCTGCGCTGCCGTATCACGTCGGAGAGGCTGAGCAGCGAGTTGTCGGTGCGCAGATCGGTGCCGCGGGCGGTCTGCGCGCTGATGTAGAAGAGCAGTCCGGCGAGCGCGAAGACGGCGCAGGTCAGGGCACGTCCGACAATTCGGGTGCCGGAGGCGCGGGTACGGACGGGCCGAGGGGGAATCGACAAATTAGGCACCGTACCCTTATCTCCTTCGGACCCGCCGAGCCACTACGCTAACGGACGCCGCCACACCACCGTGAACCCCTGCGCGGTCACAGCGCATCGACAGGAGAGCTCCTCGTGCCGAAGTCCCGACTCCGCAAGAAGTCCGACTACACGCCGCCGACCACGGCGACGGTGAAGATCAGTTCGGGCCGCGGCTGGGTTGCCCCCTTGATGTTGGCGATGTTCCTGATCGGTCTGGTCTGGATCGTCACCTATTACGTGACGAGTGGCAGCTGGCCCGTCGAGAGCTGGCGGAACTGGAACATCCTGGTGGGCTTCGGCTTCATCGCGGCGGGCTTCGGCGTCTCCACCCAGTGGAAATGACGTTCGGGCCCCGGCCCTGAGTTCCTCCACCGCCGCCCCGGTACGGTTCGTCCCCGGGGTGGCTTCGTGGTGCGCCCGGACGGCTGTGCGGAGCTCCGGGGTTCGCGGTTATCCGCTTATCTCGTTTATCCACATGGTTATCCACAGTGGGGAAAAGTCCTGCGGGCCTGTGGATAACTTGCGCCGGGGGCGCTTTCCGCACCGCCGCGCGCCCTCCCCCGAATACTGGATACGCACAGCGGGACACGCGTAGAACGGTCGTCCGCACCCATCGGTCGGCACCGCCTGTGCACAACCCCGTACCCGCTGTGGACAACCGTGCGGTCGTCGTACCCGCGCGCGTACCGTCCGGCGGCGTCGGATCACCCGCCGTAGGCGGCCGTCCCGACCAGGAGCATCACCAGCACCAGGCCCGCCACCCCCGCCAGCGTCAGCCCCTGCACCGCCGCCCGGTGGGCCCGCGGGGCGTACATCAGGCCGGCCGCGGTCAGCATCCCGGCGACCAGCCCGCCGAGGTGGGCCCGCCAGTCGATGCCCTGCACCGAGAAGGTGACGATCAGGTTGAACACCAGCAGCGCGACGATCGGCCCGAGCGGCGCCCGGACCCGGCGGTACAGCACCACGGTCGCGCCCAGCAGGCCGAAGACCGCGCCGGAGGCGCCCAGCGACCGCATCGAGTCACCGGCCACCAGGAACGCGAAGGCGCTGCCGGCCAGCCCGGAGAGCAGGTAGAGCGCGAGGAAGCGGATCCGCCCCAGCGCGGCCTCCAGCTGCGGGCCGAGCACCCAGAGCACCAGCATGTTGGTGGCGATGTGCCAGGGCGCGGTGTGCAGGAAGACGGCGGTCAGCAGCCGGTACCACTGGCCCGGGCCCTCGGCGACGCCGTTGGTGAAGGGGTACGACGGGTCGGGGGCGAAGCTGCGCAGTTCGAGGTCGTAGCCCAGCCACGGCGTGAGCACGTAGGCGGCCAGGACGAACACCACCAGGTTGATGCCGATCAGCGCCTTGGTGACCAGGGGGTCGCCGCCGGCCGGGCGCCCGCCGAACCGGGTGGTCGCCCGCCGGACCTGCCGGCCGCCCTCCTGGACGCACTCGGGGCAGTGGAAGCCCACCGAGGCGTTCACCATGCACTGCGGGCAGATCGGCCGGCCGCAGCGCGAACAGCCGATGCCGGTCTCCTGCTCGGGGTGCCGGTAGCAACGGGCCGGCCCGTGCCCGCCCTCGGGCCCCGGAGTCCGGTCGATCGGCGGCCTGGGCTCGTCCGGGAGCATCGGCAATCCCCTTCTGCCACGACTTGCTGCGACTTGCTGCGACGACGCGTGCGCGCTCCCGACGGGGACCCGCCGGAACCGCCAGCCTACTGCGGCCATACCCGCGCCCGACCGGCCCACGCGCCCCCGACCGCGCCGTCGCGCCGCACGGCGGCCCACCCCGGCGCCCCGCAGCGTTGCCCCGCGTACGGCCCACTCCGGCATGCCGTCGGACAAATACGGATGCATGATCAGCATTCAGGTGGATATGTGCATATAGGACGCCACCAGGAGGAGAGACTCTCGTGACCCGTTTGGACTCGGCCCGTGAGACGGCCGGCAACTTCGCGGACAACGCCCGGCAGCAGGCCTCCCAGGCCGCCCACACCGCGCGCGTCCAGTACGACCGGCACATCGCCCCCCAGGTCGGTCACGCCTTCGCCAGCCTGCCACCGGAGGCACAGCAGAACGCCCTCAAGGCGCTGCACCGCGCCCAGGAGAAGGCGCTGGCCGCCCGCCTGTCCGCCGCCCGGGCCGCCGACCAGGCCCGCTCCACCGTCGCCCCCAAGGTCGTGCAAGCCGTCGAGGAGGCCCGCGCCGCCGTCGTCCCGGTGGCGCAGGAGGCCCAGATGCGCGGCGCCGCCGCCCTGACCGCGATGCGCGGCAATGTCACCTCGGCCGAGATCGGCGACCTCGCGGCCCGCAACGCCCGCCGGTCCTGCCGGGGCGGCTGGGCCACCGGCCTGGCCGTGGCCGGCCTGGTCGCGATCGCCAGCGGACTGGTCGCCTGGCAGTGGTGGCGGCACCGCAGCAACCCGGAGTGGCTGGTCGAGCCGCCGTCCGCCGCCTCCGCCGGTCCGGTCGGCGCGCACGCCTCGGGCACCGGCGGCAGCACCGTGAACGGCTCGGCCGACACCCCGGACGGGGCCGCCGCGGTGGAGGACCGGCCCGGGTCGGGCCCGGCGCAGGACCATGCCGGGCCCGCCGCGGCCCACGACGAGGACGACCGTCCCAAGCCGCACGATCCGCGCAAACCGCACTGAAAAAGCCCGGCGGCCGCTGACCTGGGTTCAGGTCGGCGGCCGCCGGGCCGTCCACACGCGGTGGACACACTGTGGAGCTTAGGAGACTCGAACTCCTGACATCTGCCTTGCAAAGGCAGCGCTCTACCAACTGAGCTAAAGCCCCGGGGCGGCACCATGCGCACCACCGGGCACTAGCGTACCCGGTTCCGGCGCGAATCCGGTGCCCTGTCCCGGCTCTCCTGCCGTGCGGGGCCGGGAACGTCCGGCCGACCCGGTCACCCGACCGGGCCGACCGGCCCTGGAGGCACCGTCCGGCGCCTCCGAAGACTGTCGATCGTCAGATCGTCCGGGGCCTCAGCGACCGGCCGGGACCGGGTCGGTGGCCTCGGTCCACAGGTCCTGCTCGGCGCGGTCCGCCTGGACCTGACGGTAGACAAAGAAGCCGCCGAGGGCGACCAGGGCGACCAGGAGAAGCTTCTTCACCGCGGGACCTCGTCCTTCTTGCGTTGACGGACTCAGCAGCCGTGCGCCGATCGTTCCGATCGGGCCGACGAGTCCATGGTTTGTTACGAGCACGAACGGGCTGTCGGCTGGCCGGACTGCCCTTGCGGCCGATGATACACACCGGTGTCCCAATCGTGACCAGCCACCGCTGCCTCCAACCGACCCGTCCGGTCGGAGGATTGACGCCACACCTCCTGTCGTACGTTCCGCCCGGCGCAGACCCTCCGCAGGGCCGTCACCGTTCCTGCCCGACCGACCGCGGCACCGGGCCGGAAGCCCGGTCGGGAGCCGGTGCGGACGCCGGAGCGGGAGCCGGGGCGGACGCCGTCGGAGGCACCACCACCGCCACTCCGCCCGCGAGGTCCACCCTGGTGCGGGGCGGCGCGCCCTCGCCCTCCTCGTCGCGCAGCATCAGACTGCTCTGCCGCTCGTCGAGCTGGTGCTGCTTGCCGGCCGCGAACTGCGCGTGCAGCTGCTCGAAGCCGGTCGCGGATATCTGTCCCTCCCGGCCGGTCCCCCGCCAGGGCACCAGCCGCGACCGGCGTGCCCGCAGGGCCAGCTGGTCGACGAAGGACAGCGCCACCAGCACACAGACCAGCCCGGGAATGGTCATCGCGAAGACCATCGCCATGTGCGCCACCGCCTCGTCCGTCGGAAGCCGCCGGGGAGTCCCGGCCCCGCCCGGTACAACCCCCGGGCGGGGCCCGTGGTTCCGGCTCCCGGCCGGGAAAACGCCGAAGGGCCCGGAGCGGTGCTCCGGGCCCTTCGCGGTGGTGGGGCTAACAGGACTTGAACCTGTGGCCTCTTCCTTATCAGGGAAGCGCTCTAACCGTCTGAGCTATAGCCCCTTGCCGCACTGAAAGATTAGCGGACCGATCGCCGATCCCCCAAATCCGATACGTCCGGCCCTCCGCCGGGACCCTCCGGGAGGGGCAGGTCGGAGGCGGTGCCCGGGGCGGCCAGCCATTCGGCGCGGGTGGCGGGCAGCCGGGCCGCGCCGTCCGCGCCGGTGCGGACCGCGAGGATCTGGTTGACCCCGATCCGGTTCTCCTCGAAGGCCAGCGCGGAGGCCGCCATGTAGAGCCGCCAGACCCGGGCCCGGCCGCGGCCGACCAGCCGGACCGCCTCCGTCCAGTGCGCCTCCAGATTGGCCACCCACTCACGCAGGGTCAGCCCGTAGTGCTCGCGGAGCGACTCGACGTCGCGCACCTCGAAGCCCGCCGCCTCCAGCCGGGACACGGTGGAACCGACCGGCGACAGCTCGCCGTCCGGGAAGACGTAGCGGTCGATGAACGGGCTGGGGCGGTACGGCTCGCCGGGGCGGTCCGGCCGGCGGGCGATCTGGTGGTTGAGCAGTCGGCCGCCGGGCGCCAGCAGCCGGTACAGGTGCTCCGCGTACACCTGGTACTGGGCCTCTCCGACGTGCTCGGCCATGCCGACGCTGGAGATCGCGTCGAACGGGCCGTCCGGGATCTCCCGGTAGTCCTGGAGCCGGATCTCCACCCGGTCCGCGAGGCCCGCCTCCTCGACCCGCCGGCGGGCCAGCGCCACCTGCTCCGCGGAGATCGAGACCCCGACCGCCGTCACCCCGTAGTGCCGGGCCGCGTGCAGCACCAGCGAGCCCCAGCCGGAGCCGACGTCCAGCAGCCGCATCCCGGGCCGCAGGCCGAGCTTGCGGCAGATGAGGTCCAGCTTGGCCTCCTGGGCCGCCTCCAGACTCCTGGCGGCCGGCTCCCAGTACGCGCAGGAGTACACCATCGAAGGACCCAGCACCAGGGCGTAGAAGTCGTTGCCGACGTCGTAGTGGTGGTGGATCGCGGCGCGGTCCCGGCTGCGACTGTGCGCCCGGCCGCGGCTGTCCGGCGCCTCCTCGGCCGGCGGGGCCGGCTGGGGGCCGATCGCACCCGCTCGCAGCAGGGCGCCCACGGCGCGGCGGCCCCTGGCCCCCAGTACGTCACCGGGGCCGAGCCGCAGCCGGCGCACCTCCGGGAGTTCGGCGACGTGCGCGACCGCGCGCAGCACCTCGTACAGGTCGCTGCCCGGGGCGACGTCGAGGTCGCCCGCGACATAGGCCCGGGCCAGGCCCAGCTCGTTCGGCCGCCAGAGCAGCCGGCGCAGCGCCCTGCGGTTGCGCAGCACCAGGGTGGGCGCCCCGGGCGGGCCGGCGGTGCTGCCGTCCCAGGTCTGCAGTCGCAGCGGCACCGGGACCCCCAGCAGCCCGTCCAGGGCCTCGACCAGTCGCCTTGCGAGCTCCGCCACCGCGCGCCTCCGTCCTACCGTGCCTGTGCGGCCGTACCGGTCCCGACCGGTGGGTCCGGGTGGGACCGGGAGGCCTGCGGCGGCCGGGAGAAGCGGAACGGGCTGACCAAGCTAAGCCCACCACCCACCCGGCCCGTCCGGGAGGCGCGCCGCGCACTGCGGCTGTCACCCGAATGCCGACGGGCCCCACCGGCTGCAACAGCCGGTGGGGCCCGCTGATTCCGCCCCTGGGCGGAAACGCCCCGTGCGGGGCGGGAACTGAGCCCGGGTCATGCCCGGACGGTCAGTCCTCCTCGGCCAGGGTGAGCTCGATGCCGCCGGTGAAGCCGGCCGCCGCGTTGTAGATGAACGCCGAGAGCGTGGACAGCGCGGTCAGCAGCACCACGTCGACCACGGCGATCAGCGAGGTGAAGGTCATCACCTTGCCGAAGCCCACGTAGTCCATGAGGTTCAGGCCGCCGCCGTTGGTGTCCGAACCGGTGACGTCCTTCAGCGTCTTGGCGAGCGAGTCGAAGACGCCGAGCGAGTCCAGCGTCATCCACAGCACCGCGGCCGCCACGATGATGATGATCCCGACCGCCAGCGACAGCAGGAAGCTGACCTTCATGACCGACCACGGGTCGGCCTTGGTCACCCGCAGCCGGGCCTTCCTGGTCCGTCCCAGGCCGCCCGCGGCCACCGGCGGGGCGGCCGGGCGGCGGGTGCCGCCGGCGGGCGTCCCGCCGGGCGGGGTCGGGCCGCCGCCGACCCGGGTGCCCCGGGGCGGGGTCGGCTGCCCCTTGGCGTAGGTGGTCGGCTGCGAGAACCCGCTCCCGCCACCCGCCGGTGCACCCGGCGGCGGGGCCGGCTGGCCGCCGTACCCCGCGCTGCCCTGGCCCGCACCGCCGACCGGGGGCATCAGCGAGGTGGACGCGGCCGGGTGCTCGGCCGGCGGCTGCGGCACGCCGTACGCCCCGCCGCCCTGTGCTGCGCCCGGACGGCCGCCGGTGGCTCCTCCCGCAGCACCCGTGGCTCCACTCACTGGTCCTCCCGCACTTCCCACCAGGACGGCCGCACCGCCCTGCTTCGTCACTCGTCATCCAGCGCCCGGCGGGATTGCCCGGTACTGGTCGTCGGCCGGTACCGGCACGTCGCGCACGAATGTACGGATGTGACGGTACCGGCCGACGCGGTACGAGGTCAGGCCTGGGCGCTCTGCTCGCCCGGCGCCGTTCCCGTACCTTCGGCCTCCTCGGTGGACCCGGTGGACTCGATGGCCACCTCGTCCTCGACCGACTCCTCGTCCTCGGCCTCCGCGTTGCGGGCCATGCCCACGACCGCATCGCGCTTACCCAGGTTGATCAGTTGGACGCCCATGGTGTCACGTCCGGTTTCACGAACCTCGGAAACCCTCGTGCGGATCACCCCGCCGGACAGGGTGATCGCCATGATCTCGTCGCTCTCGTCCACGACGAGGGCGCCGACCAGCGAGCCCCGGCCCTCGACGATCTTCGCCGCCTTGGTGCCGTAGCCGCCGCGTCCCTGGACACGGTACTCGTCCACCCCGGTGCGCTTGGCGTAGCCGCCGTCGGTCGCGGTGAAGACGTAGGTGTCCGGGCGGACCACGTTCATCGAGAGCAGTTCGTCGTCCTCGCGGAAGGACATGCCCTTGACGCCCGAGGTGGCGCGCCCGGTCGGGCGCAGCGCGTCGTCGGTCGCGGTGAAGCGGATCGACTGCGCCTTCTTGGACACCAGCAGCAGGTCGTCCGCGGCGGAGACCAGTTCGGCGCCGATCAGCTCGTCGTCCCGGCCCTCGTCGTCCTGGCGCAGGTTGATCGCGATCAGACCGCCGGAGCGCGGGGAGTCGTAGTCCTTGAGCTGGGACTTCTTCACCAGGCCGGCCCGGGTGGCGAGGACGAGGTAGGGCTTGTCCTCGTAGGTGCGGACGGCCATCACCTGGGCGATGTGCTCGTCCGGCTGGAAGGCCAGCAGGTTGGCCACGTGCTGGCCGCGGGCGTCGCGCCCGGCGTCCGGCAGCTCGTAGCCCTTGGCGCGGTAGACCCGGCCCTTGTTGGTGAAGAACAGGATCCAGTTGTGGGTCGTCGTCACGAAGAAGTGGTCGACGATGTCGTCCTGCTTGAGCTGCGCGCCGCGCACGCCCTTGCCGCCGCGCTTCTGCGAGCGGTAGAGGTCGGAGCGGGTGCGCTTGACGTAGCCGCCGCGGGTGATCGTGACGACGATGTCCTCCTCGGCGATGAGGTCCTCGATCGAGAGGTCGCCGTCGGAGGGGATCAGGGTCGAGCGCCGCTCGTCGCCGTACTTCTCGACGATCGCGGTGAGTTCCTCGGAGATGATCTCGCGCTGGCGGACCGGCGAGGCGAGGATCGCGTTGTACTCGTCGATCTTGCGCTGCAGCTCGTCGTGCTCGTCCATGATCCGCTGCCGCTCCAGGGCGGCCAGCCGGCGCAGCTGCATCTCCAGGATCGCGTTGGCCTGGAGCTCGTCGATCGAGAGCAGCTGCATCAGGCCGCTGCGGGCGGCGTCGGCGCTGGCCGAGGCCCGGATCAGCGCGATGACCTCGTCGATCAGGTCCAGGGCCTTGAGCAGGGCGCGCAGGATGTGGGCGCGCTCCTCGGCCTTGCGCAGCCGGAAGGTGGTGCGCCGGACGATGACCTCGACCTGGTGGTTGACCCAGTGCCGGATGAAGGCGTCGAGCGACAGGGTGCGCGGCACGCCGTCGACCAGGGCCAGCATGTTGGCGCCGAAGTTGGTCTGCAGCTCGGTGTGCTTGTAGAGGTTGTTCAGCACGACCTTGGCGACGGCGTCGCGCTTGAGCACGACCACCAGGCGGGTACCGGTCCGGGACGAGGACTCGTCGCGGACGTCCGCGATGCCGGCGACCCGGCCGTCCTTGACCAGGTCGGCGATCTTCAGCGCGAGGTTGTCCGGGTTGACCTGGTACGGCAACTCGGTGATCACCAGGCACTGGCGGCCCTGGATCTCCTCGACCTCGACCACGGCCCGCATGGTGACCGAGCCGCGGCCGGTGTGGAAGTAGTCGTTGATGCCGCGGTGGCCGACGATCAGCGCGCCGGTGGGGAAGTCGGGGCCCTTGATCCGCTCGATCAGGGCCTCCAGCAGCTCCTCGTTGGAGGCGTCCGGGTGCTCCAGCGCCCAGAGCGCGCCGGAGGCGACCTCGCGGAGGTTGTGCGGCGGGATGTTGGTGGCCATGCCGACCGCGATGCCGGTGGCGCCGTTGACCAGCAGGTTGGGGATGCGCGCGGGCAGGACGGTCGGCTCCTGCGAGCGGCCGTCGTAGTTGGCGGCGAAATCGACGGTCTCCTCGTCGATGTCGCGCATCATCTCCATGGCCAGCGGCGCCATCTTGCACTCGGTGTAGCGCATGGCGGCGGCCGGGTCGTTGCCCGGCGAGCCGAAGTTGCCGTTGCCGTCGACCAGCGGCATCCGCAGCGACCACGGCTGGGCCAGCCGGACCACGGTGTCGTAGATCGAGGTGTCACCGTGCGGGTGGTAGTTGCCCATCACGTCGCCGACGACGCGGGCGCACTTGTAGTAGCCCTTCTCGGGGCGGTAGCCCCCGTCGTACATCGCGTACAGCACCCGGCGGTGGACCGGCTTCAGGCCGTCGCGCACCTCGGGCAGCGCCCGGCTGACGATCACGCTCATGGCGTAGTCGAGGTACGAACGCTGCATCTCGGTCTCGAGCTCGACCGGCTCGATGCGCATGGTCACCGTAGCGGCGGCCTCGGGGGTCTCGGGCTGCTCGCCGTCGGGACGGTTGTCGTCGACCACTGGTGGTCAGTTTCCTTTCACGCGGACTGGTACGTGCGGGGCCTGCTGCGGGCAGGCGTCACACGTCCAGGAAGCGGACGTCCTTGGCGTTGCGCTGGATGAAGGAGCGGCGGGCCTCGACGTCCTCGCCCATCAGGACCGAGAACAGCTCGTCGGCACGGGCGGCGTCCTCCAGGGTGACCTGGAGCAGCAGCCGGTGCTCGGCGTCCATGGTGGTGACCCGGAGCTCCTCGGCGTTCATCTCGCCGAGACCCTTGAACCGCTGGATCGCGTCGTCCTTGGGCAGCCGGCGGCCGGCCTCGACGCCGGCCGCGATCACGGCGTCGCGCTCGCGGTCGGAGTAGGCGTACTCGAAGTCGTCCTTGCCCCACTTGATCTTGTACAGCGGCGGCATCGCGAGGTACACGTAGCCCGACTCGACCAGCGGCCGCATGAAGCGGAACAGCAGGGTCAGCAGCAGGGTGCGGATGTGCTGCCCGTCGACGTCGGCGTCGGCCATCAGCACGATCTTGTGGTACCGCAGCTTGGACTCGTCGTAGTCCTCCTGGATGCCGCAGCCGAAGGCCGAGATCAGCGCCTGGACCTCGGTGTTCTGCAGCACCTTGTCGATCCGGGCCTTCTCGACGTTCAGGATCTTGCCGCGGATCGGCAGGATGGCCTGGGTGCGCGGGTCGCGGCCCTGCTTGGCCGAGCCGCCGGCGGAGTCACCCTCGACGATGAAGATCTCGCACTCGGACGGGTCCTTGGACTGGCAGTCGCTGAGCTTGCCCGGCAGCGAGGCGGACTCCAGCAGGCCCTTGCGGCGGGTGAGGTCGCGGGCCTTGCGGGCGGCGACGCGCGCGGTGGCGGCCTGGATGGACTTGCGGATGATGTCCGCGGCCTCGTTGGGGTTGCGGTCCAGCCAGTCGTTCAGCTGCTCGTGCACGACCCGCTGGACGAAGGTCTTCGCCTCGGTGTTGCCGAGCTTGTCCTTGGTCTGGCCCTCGAACTGCGGCTCGCCGAGCTTGACCGAGATGATCGCGGTCAGGCCCTCGCGGATGTCCTCGCCGGAGAGGTTGTCGTCCTTCTCCCGGAGCAGCTTCTTGTCGCGGGCGTAGCGGTTGACCAGACCGGTCAGCGCGGCGCGGAAGCCCTCCTCGTGGGTACCGCCGCCGTGGGTGTGGATCGTGTTGGCGAAGGAGTAGACCCCCTCGGTGTACGAGGAGTTCCACTGCATGGCGATCTCGACCGAGATCGCCTTGTCCTTGTCCTCCGCCTCGAAGTCGATCACCGAGGGGTGGATCACGTCGCCCTTGCGGGAGTTGAGGTGGGCGACGAAGTCGGCGATGCCACCGTCGTACTTGTAGGTGACGGAGAGCGGCTTGCCCTCCTCGTCGACGTGCTCCGGGCGCTCGTCGGTCAGGGCGATGGTCAGGCCCTTGTTGAGGAACGCCATCTCCTGGAAGCGCCGGGAGAGCGTCTCGAAGGAGTAGACCGTGGTCTCGAAGATGTCCGGGTCGGCCCAGAAGGTGACGCTGGTGCCGGTGAGCTCGGTGGCCTCGTGCTGCGACAGCGGGGCGGTCGGCGCGCCGACCTTGTACTCCTGCGTCCAGCGGTGGCCGTCGGTGTGGATCTCCACGGCGAGGCGGGTGGACAGCGCGTTCACCACCGAGACGCCGACGCCGTGCAGACCGCCGGAGACCGCGTAGCCGCCGTTGCCGAACTTGCCGCCCGCGTGCAGGACCGTCAGCACGACCTCGACGGCGGGCTTGCCCTGGCCCGGCATGATGCCGACCGGGATGCCTCGGCCGTTGTCGACCACGCGGACGCCGCCGTCGGCCAGGAGCGATACGTTGATGGTGTCCGCGTGCCCGGCCATCGCCTCGTCGACGGAGTTGTCCACGATCTCCTGCACCAGGTGGTGCAGGCCGCGCTCACCGGTGGAACCGATGTACATGCCGGGGCGCTTGCGGACGGCGTCGAGGCCCTCCAGCACCTGGATGGCGCTGGCGTCGTACGACCTCTCGGCCTGGTCGGTCTGGTCTGGGATCTGGCTGGGGTTGCCGGAATCGGCCACGAAGCGCCCTCTCTGGCACAGCACGGGCCGCATCCCCGCTCCCCTACGGGCGGGCGTGCGACCACGGCGTTTCGACTCGGTTGCCACTAGCAACAGTGTTTGCCCTTCAGTCTACCGGTACGACTGACATCGATGGGCGTTTGGCAGCCTCTGAGGGCAGAAATGCCGCCCTGAATCCCCTCGGGACATGTCCCGATACTCGACCGGGGGGCTCAGAGCGCCTGGAAGGGCCGTCAGGGGTTCCGGAGGATTACGGTCCGCTCCCTCCCGGCACCCTCCGGGGTCACCCCCAGGTGTCACCCGGCCCCTTGCTGCCGGGAGCGCGCAGCCGGCCGTAGCCGCGCACCGGGGCGGCCGGGCCGAGCACCTTGATCGTGCGCACCGTGCCGTGGCCCAGCTCGTGGTTCAGGCGTGCCACCAACTGCCGTGCCAGCCAGCGCAGTTGGGTCGCCCAGGCGGTGGAGTCGCACTGCACGGTGAGCACCGCCGCCTCGTCGTCGTAGGCGGTCGGGGTGCAGTGCGCGGCGATGTCGGGCCCGACGATCTGCGGCCAACGGCCCATCACCCCGCCGACCGCCGCCGAGGACTCCCAGCCGCGTTCGGTCAGCAGCCGGTTGAGCGCCGCCCCCAGCGGCACCGGGTCACGGCCGTCCGAGCGGGCCCCGCTGCGCAGACCTGTGCGCTTCGCCTCACGCTTCTCGCGCACCTGCTCACCGCGCTGGCGGGCCTGCGCCCGGGCCGCCCGCAGCGCCGAACGCGCCAGATCGGCACCGGTCGGCTCGGGGTGCTCCGCCGACTCGCTCACGGCGATCTCCTTATCCCCACCCTGTGGACAACGGTGAGCCGTCCAGCGTACGGGAGCCGGACCGGCCCGGGCGGCGCGGGTGGGTGTCGTACGGAGGTGTCCGGGACCGCCCGGGCAGCCCTCGGCGGGGCGGGGGAGACCCGCCGCGGGCCGGGTACGGCGGACGGCGGGATCAGGCGGTGACGCGCTGCACCGCGCCGTCGGCGACCGTGTACCGGGCCCCGGCCAGCGCCTTCGGCACGTCCTCGGCGACCGCCGCGGTGACCAGCACCTGCTCGCCGCCGGCCACCAGCTCGGCCAGCCGGTCGCGGCGGGCGGCGTCCAGCTCCGCGAAGACGTCGTCCAGGATCAGCACCGGCTCTCCCCCGTCCGAGCGCAGCAGCTCGTAGGAGGCCAGCCGCAGCGCCAGCGCGAACGACCAGGACTCGCCGTGGCTGGCGTAGCCCTTGGCGGGCAGCGGACCGAGCTTGAGCACCAGCTCGTCCCGGTGCGGACCGACCAGGGTGATCCCCCGGTCGACCTCCTGCTTGTGGACCGTCCGCAGCGCCTGGAGCAGCTGCTCCTCGGCCTCCTCGCGGCTGGTCGGCAGCTCGCCCTCGAAGGAGCTGCGGTACTCCAGCGCGGTGTCGCCGCCCCCCGGCGCGAGCTGCCCGTAGGCGGCCGAGACCAGCGGCTGGAGGGAGGCCACCAGCTGCAGGCGGAAGGCCGTGAGCTCGGCGGAAGGCCGTGAGCTCGGCGCCGGCCCGGGCCAGATGGCCGTCCCACACCTCCAGGGTGGAGAGGTCGGCGCCCTTGCCGCCACCGGCCCGGCGGGCCATCGCGGCGGTCTTCAGCAGGGCGTTGCGCTGCTTGAGCACCCGCTCGTAGTCCTGCCGGACCCCGGCCAGCCGGGGCGCGCGGGCGGTCAGCAGCTCGTCCAGGAAGCGCCGGCGCTCCCCCGGGTCGCCCTTGACCAGGGCGAGGTCCTCGGGGGCGAACAGCACGGTGCGCAGCAGGCCCAGCACATCGCGCGGGCGGACGTTGTCGGAGCGGTTGATCCGGGCCCGGTTGGCCTTGCCCGGAGTGATCTCCAGCTCGACCAGGGTGGAGCGTCCCCGGTCGACCACCGAGGTGCGGATCACGGCGCTCTCGGCGCCCAGCCGGATCAGCGGGGCGTCGGTGGCGACCCGGTGGCTGCCCAGGGTGGCGACGTAGCCGACCGCCTCGACCAGATTGGTCTTGCCCTGGCCGTTGGGGCCGACGAACGCCGTCACGCCCGGGTCGAGGGGAACCTCGGCCCGGGCGTAGGAGCGGAAGTCGGCGAGCGACAGGTGCGCGACGTGCATGGCGGTGGACTGCGCTCGCCTTCTGTGGAGAAGCCTCGGGTTCTGTGGAGAAGCTTCGGGACTACTTCGACTCGACCGCGTGGCCGCCGAACTGGTTGCGCAGCGCGGCGATCATCTTCATCTGCGGCGAGTCGTCCTGGCGGGAGGCGAAGCGCGCGAACAGCGAGGCGGTGATCGCCGGCAGCGGGACGGCGTGGTCGATCGCGGCCTCGACGGTCCAGCGGCCCTCGCCGGAGTCGGCGGCCCAGCCCTTGAGCTTGGCCAGGTGCTCGTCGTCGTCCAGGGCCCGGACGGCCAGGTCGAGCAGCCAGGAGCGGATCACGGTGCCCTCCTGCCAGCTGCGGAAGACCTCGCGGACGTCGGTGACCTCGGGGGCGGCCTCCAGCAGCTCCCAGCCCTCGGCGAAGGCCTGCATCATCGCGTACTCGATGCCGTTGTGGACCATCTTGGCGAAGTGGCCGGCGCCGACCGCGCCCGCGTGCACCGAGCCGAAGTCGCCCTCGGGCTTGAGCGCGTCGAAGACCGGCTTGACCAGGGCGACGTGCGCGGCGTCGCCGCCGTACATCAGCGCGTAGCCGTTCTCCAGGCCCCAGACGCCGCCGGACACGCCGCAGTCGACGAAGCCGATGCCCTTGGCGGCCAGCGCCTCGGCGTGCTTGATGTCGTCGGTCCAGCGGGAGTTGCCGCCGTCGACGACCACGTCACCGGGGGACAGCAGCTCGGCCAGCTCGTCCACGGTGGCCTGGGTGGCGGCGCCCGCCGGGACCATGACCCAGACGACGCGCGGGCCCTGCAGCTTGGAGACCAGCTCCTGGAGGCTCTCGACGTCGGAGATGTCGGGGTTGCGGTCGTAGCCGATGACGGTGTGGCCGGCGCGGCGGATCCGCTCGCGCATGTTGCCGCCCATCTTGCCGAGACCGATGAGGCCGAGCTCCATAGCCAAATCCTTACCTGTGGTGACGTCTCTGCGGGCGGCGCCGTTGCCGCGCTTCCTTGAGCCTACGTGCTGGAGCGCGAGCGCCTCCCCGCGATCGGGGCCGACCGGGGGAGGCTTCCACAGGTTTGTTCACAGGGCTGTGGGCGAACGGCCCGGCGGACCGGAAGCCGGCCGGTGCGCGGACCCGGCCGGAGCGTCCGGCCGGGTGTCCCGGGCTCAGCCGGAGAGGCGGACCGGCATGATCAGGTACTGGTACGCCTCGTCGGCCTCGGCGTCCACCGAGGCCTTGCCGCTGAGCAGCGCGGGCTTGGTCGGGGTGGTGAAGCTCAGCTGGGCGAAGGGGGAGTCGATGGCCTTGAGGCCCTCCTCCAGGTAGCCCGGGTTGAACGCGATCGAGATGGCGTCGCCCTCCAGGGAGGCGTCGATCCGCTCGGTGGCCTGGGCGTCGTCGCCGGAGCCGGCCTCCAGGGTGAGCACGCCCTCCTCGAAGTTCAGCCGGACCGGGGTGTTGCGCTCGGCCACCAGGGAGACACGCTTGAGCGCCTCCAGGAAGGGCTGGGTCTGGATCGCCGCGATCGCGTTGAACTCGGTCGGGAAGAGGCTGCGGTACTTGGGGAACTCGCCCTCCAGCAGCCGGGTGGTGGTCCGCCGGCCGGCGCCCTCGAAGCCGATCAGGCCCTCGCCCGCGCCGCCCGAGGAGAGCGCGATGGAGACGCTGTCGCCGCTGCCCAGGGACTTGGCGATGTCCTGGAGGGTCTTGGCCGGGACCAGCGCGACCGCCGAGATGTCGGACTGCTCGGGCTTCCACATCAGCTCGCGGACGGCGAAGCGGTAGCGGTCGGTGGCGGCCAGGGTGATCCGGTCGCCCTCGATCTCGACCCGGACGCCGGTGAGCACCGGCAGGGTGTCGTCGCGGCCGGCGGCCACGGCGGCCTGGCTGACCGCGGAGGCGAAGACGTCGCCCGGGACGGTGCCGGTCGCGGTCGGCATCGCCGGCAGGGCCGGGTACTCGTCGACCGGGAGGGTCGGCAGGGTGAACCGGGAGCTGCCGCAGACCACGCTGACCCGCTGGCCGTCGGTGGAGATCTCCACCGGCCGGTTGGGCAGGTTGCGCGAGATGTCGTTGAGCAGCCGGCCGGAGACCAGCACGGTGCCGGGCTCCTCGATGTCGGCCTCCAGCCCGACCCGGGCCGAGACCTCGTAGTCGAAGCCGGACAGGGCCAGGCTGCCGTCCTGCGCCGTCAGCAGCAGGCCGGCCAGCACCGGCACCGGCGGCCGTGCCGGGAGGCTGCGAGCAGCCCAGGCCACCGCCTCCGCGAGGACGTCACGCTCCACCCGGAACTTCACCGGTAACCGCCTCCTGGATCGAGCGCTCCCGCTCGCACGTCTGGTTCTTCTGATCTTGGTCTTCGGTGCGGCTGTCCGCCGAGCTCCGCCGCTCCGCTTCCAGTCGCCGAGGACAGTCTGACGTACTCCACCGACAGACGGGGCAGACGGGCGGAAGCAACTCGAACGGATGTCGGGGCCCGGTTGTCCACAGATTTCGGGCCCACCTGCTTTTGAGCAGTTCGATGGGTCTATAGGTGTAGTGGTAGTAGTAGGGCCTGTGGAAACCGTGGATAACCCTGTTTTAGCAGGTCAGGCCCGGTTTTTTGTCCACAGGACATGTGGATGGCGGCTGTGGACGAACACGGCCCGCTGTGGACGGCGGAGCGTTACCCACAGGGCACGCTGGGTATCCACAGGTTATCCCCAGCTCCGTCCCCAGATCCGGGCCCGGTTATCCACGGGCCCCGGTCAACTTTTCGTGACGCCTTTCACACCTGGGTATGAACGCCCGCAGAAGGTTGTCGAACTGTGGACACAGCTGTGGACAACCTGGGGACAACTGCCCTCTCCCTGGGGACAACCGGTGGACAACCCGGACGGCCCAGTGACGGGCCGCCAATTGTCCACAGCCTGTGGATAACTGTTGTGCACAAGTCCACAGGCACCTGACCTGCGCGGAAGAGCGTAGCGGCGGCCACCCTGTGGAGGAATTCTGGATAACTTCCGGCCACCCGCCCTGTGGACAGTGGAGAACCGGTCCGGCCTGTGGATTTCGGCCTCGCGCACCCTGGGCGTTCGAATCCCTGGTCAGATGTTCGGCGCGGGCTGTGGACTGGCGGAGCGTCCGTCACCGGCATCCCTGCCCCGCCGGCCGCCGACGCACACCTGTGGATATGCCGAAAGGGCGTCAGGATCGCTCCTGACGCCCTTTTCCGGCCACCTGACGCCCGTCCCGCGGACGGGCCGGGAAGTCAGCTCTTGATGCGGTTGGTGAGCTCGGTGACCTGGTTGTAGATCGAGCGCCGCTCCGCCATCAGCGAGCGGATCTTGCGGTCCGCGTGCATCACCGTGGTGTGGTCGCGGCCGCCGAACTGCGCGCCGATCTTCGGCAGCGAGAGGTCGGTCAGCTCGCGGCAGAGGTACATGGCGATCTGGCGGGCCGTCACCAGCACCCGGCTGCGCGAGGATCCGCAGAGGTCGTCCACGCCGAGGCCGAAGTAGGCCGCGGTCTGCTGCATGATCACCTGGGCGGTGATCTCCGGCCCGGCGTCCTCGTCACCGCCGGGGATGAGGTCCTTGAGGACGATCCCGGCCAGCTCCAGGTCGACCGGCGCCCGGTTGAGGTTGGCGAAGGCGGTGACCCGGATCAGGGCCCCCTCCAGCTCCCGGATGTTCCGGGTGATCCGGGACGCGATGAACTCCAGCACGTCGGCCGGGGCGTTGAGTTGCTCCTGGATCGCCTTCTTGCGCAGGATCGCGATCCGGGTCTCCAGCTCCGGCGGGGTGACGTCGGTGATCAGCCCCCACTCGAAGCGGTTGCGCAGCCGGTCCTCCAGCGTGGTCAGCAGCTTCGGCGGCCGGTCGGAGGAGAGCACGATCTGCTTGTTGGCGTTGTGCAGGGTGTTGAAGGTGTGGAAGAACTCCTCCTGCGTGGACTCCTTGCTCGCCAGGAACTGCACGTCGTCCACGAGCAGGATGTCCATGTCCCGGTAGCGCTTGCGGAAGGTGTCCGCCTTGCCGTCCCGGATCGAGTTGATGAACTCGTTGGTGAACTCCTCCGAGGACACGTACCGCACCCGGGTGCCCGGGAAGAGGCTGCGCGAGTAGTGCCCGATGGCGTGCAGCAGGTGGGTCTTGCCCAGCCCGGACTCGCCGTAGATGAAGAGCGGGTTGTACGCCTTGGCCGGGGCCTCGGCGACCGCCACCGCCGCCGCGTGCGCGAAGCGGTTGCTGGCGCCGATGACGAAGGTGTCGAAGAGGTACTTGGGGTTCAGCCGGGCGGCCGGCTCGTCCTTGCGGGACCCGCCGGCGGGCGGTGCGCCGGGCGGCGGGGGAACCCCCGGTACCGCCGGCCGGTCGGTGGCGCGCTCGGCCTGCGCCTTGTCCGTGGGGCGCTGGGCGGGGCGGCCGCCCGGGCCGCGACGGCCGGAGGCGGTCCGCGGGTGCTCGCCGGGCCCGGGGCCGTAGGCGCCGCCGAAGAGGTCGCCCTGGGTGGTCGAGGACGGGGGCAGGGCCCTCGGCGCCCGCCGGTCCATCGGCTCGTCGGGCTCGCGGTAGTCGGGCTGCTGCTCCTGGTAGCCGGGCCAGACCGGGCCGGCCGCCGGGCCGCCGTAGGGCGCGGGGCGCTGCTCGTAGCCGCCGTTGTCGTAGCGGGGCCGGTCGTAGTCGGACTCGTAGGGGCGCGGGTAGCCCGGGCCGCCGTAGTGGCCCTCGTCCTGCCCGTGGCGCTCGTCCTGCCGCTGCTGCCGGTCGTCGTGCCGCTGGCGGTCGTCCTGCCGGTGCCGGTCGTCGTGCCCGCGGCGGTCGTCGTGCTCGTCGTGCTCGTCGTGTCCCGACGGGTTCGGGTACGGCTCCACGGGCGCCTGGGCGGCGGGAGCGGGCATGGTGGGCATCGCGTTGGCGTCGACCATCACGGCGATCCGCACCGGGCGGCCCAGCTCGCGGGAGAGCGCCTCGGCCAGCTGCGGCAGCAGCCGCCCCTCCAGCACCTGCTTGGCCCGCTCGTTGGGGGCCGCCAGCAGGGCGGTGTCGTGCATCATCCACATCGGCTGGGTGCGCTGCACCCACTGTTTGTCCATCTCCCCGATGTCCGGGTCGGCGACCAGGCGCTCGACGACCCTGGCCCAGACCGGGACGAGGTCGCTGTTGACATCAGCCACTGGTGCACGCTTTCCAATGAACAAACCAGACAAGTCCTGCAACGGTAGTCAGCGAACAGAGCGGGATCAAGTCGTTGTCCACAGGCTGTGGGCAAACCGCCTCCAGGCGGCTGGTTTGACCCTCGTGCCCCGTCCCGCGTACCGTAACCAGGTCGAGTTGTCGATGGCCGCTGCCGCATGTCCGCGGGTCCACCCGCTCCATAAGGCGCGCAGCACGGGCGCCGTGGATTGCCTCAAACCCCAGCCGAACTGGGGTGATGGGCCGGATTTCCGTAATCGGGGAGATCACGCGGACGCACGGTGACGGCCAAGCGATCACCCGTCATCCTACGATTCACCTCAGGAGCCCCCGAGTGAGCAAGCGCACCTTCCAGCCGAACAACCGTCGTCGCGCGAAGACCCACGGCTTCCGGCTGCGTATGCGTACCCGCGCCGGCCGCGCCATCCTGGCTGCCCGCCGTGGCAAGGGCCGCACCAGCCTGTCCGCCTGATCCGCACCAGAGTCTGTTGTGCTGCCCTCCGAGAATCGGCTGCGGCGGCGCCAGGACTTCGCGACCGCGGTCAAACGCGGTCGTCGGGCCGGTAAGCCCCTACTGGTCGTCCATCTCGCCAGAGAGGACGGCTCCGGGGATCACACCGACCGGGCCAGCGACATCCGCCCGCACGTCGCCGAGGGGACTCCTTCGGCGCGTGCGGGTTTCGTCGTGAGCAAGGCCGTCGGCCCGGCGGTCACTCGCAACCTGGTCAAGCGCCGGTTGCGGCACCTTGTGCGTGATCGTCTGTCCCGGCTGCCCGCCGGTAGCCTGATAGTGGTGCGTGCGCTGCCTCCGGCCGCGTCCGCCTCGTACCAGGAACTCGAACGTGACCTGGACGCGGCGCTCAAACGGCTGCTCAAGGCCGAGCATGCTGTTTCGGCGCCGACGGGAGCAGGTCGATGAAGTACCTGCTGATGGGTCTGATCAGGGTCTACCAGTGGACCATCAGCCCACTGCTCGGTCCGGTGTGCCGCTACTACCCCTCCTGCTCGCACTACGGCTTCGAGGCCGTGCGGACGCATGGAGCGGTGAAGGGCGGCGCACTGACCGTGTGGCGCATCCTGCGCTGCAATCCATGGACGCCCGGTGGGGTCGACCATGTCCCGCCGCGCAAGCATCCGGTGTGGCACCGCCGGCTGCGGGACCGGCTGAAGGGCCGGTCCGCCGCCGACCAGCCGGTGATCATGCCCCCCGCCGGTCCGGACCCAGAGGGCCCGGCGACCATTGGCCCCGTGGGGCCGATCCCAATGTCCAAGGAGCCTGACCGGTGACCTTCTCCTTCCTCAACCCCCTGTACACAGCGGTGTCCTGGATCATCGTCCAGTTCCACTCGCTGTACAGCCACGTCTTCGATCCGAACGGTGGCTGGGCCTGGGGTCTGGCCATCGCCTCGATGGTGGTCGTCATCCGGATCTGCCTGATCCCGCTCTTCGTGAAGCAGATCAAGGCGACCCGGGCCATGCAGGCGATCCAGCCGAAGATGAAGGCCATCCAGGAGCGGTACAAGAACGACCGCCAGCGCCAGTCCGAAGAGATGATGAAGCTGTACAAGGAGGCGGGTACCAACCCGTTCTCCAGTTGCCTTCCCATCATCGTGCAGGCGCCGTTCTTCACCGCGCTCTACGGCGTGCTCGCCAAGGTCGCCGACGGCAAGCCGATCGGCGTGATCGACGGCACCCTGCTGGACAGCGCCCAGCAGGCCCACATCTTCGGTGCCCCGCTCTCGGCGACCTTCGTCGGCAGCAGCGAGGTCAGCGTCAAGATCGTCGTCGCCGTGATGATCATCCTGATGTCGCTCTCGCAGTTCATCACCCAGCGCCAGCTGATGACGAAGAACGTCGACCTCACCGTGAAGACGCCGTTCATGCAGCAGCAGAAGATGCTGATGTACGTCTTCCCGATCATGTTCGCCGTGATGGGCATCAACTTCCCCGTCGGTGTCCTGGTCTACTGGCTGACCACCAACATCTGGTCGATGGGCCAGCAGCTGATCGTCATCCGCAACAACCCGACGCCGGGCAGCAAGGCCTGGGACGAGCGTCAGGAGCGGCTGAAGAAGCAGGGCCGGCTGAACCCGGACGGCTCCGTCATCCAGGGCCCGCTCTGGGGCCTGCTGCCGGCGAAGAAGTCGGCCGCCACCGCCGAGGCCGTGGTGGAGGAGTCGGTGCAGGTGCGCCGCCAGCAGCCGCGGAAGCAGACCAAGTCGCAGCGCCAGCACGGTGCCGGCCAGCCGGCGAGCCTGACCAAGGACGCCCCGGCCGAGCAGCCCGCGGACGCGGTGCCCGCGGACTCGGCCGACACCGCGAGCACCGGTGCCACCGGTGCGGCCGGTGCCACCGGTGCCGCCAAGCAGACCGCGGCCAAGCCGGCCGCCACCCGTCAGCAGGGCGGCCGACAGCAGCCCAAGCGCGGCGGGCAGCGGCCGAAGAAGAAGTGACCGGCCCGGTCCGAACCGCCTCCGCGGCCCCCTGAACCTCGTTACCGGCCCACCAACCGGGCCCATCTCCGAAGGAGTCCATCAGTGACGGAAGGCACCACCTCCGCCGTCGAGGCCGAGGCCGCCCCCGGCGCCGACGAGAACATCGTCGCCCGCCTGGAGCAGGAGGGCGACATCGCGGCGGACTACCTGGAGGGTCTGCTCGACATCGCGGACCTCGACGGTGACATCGACATGGACGTCGAGGGGGACCGTGCCCTGGTCTCCATCGTCAGCGACGGCAACGACCGGGCCCTGCATCGGCTGGTCGGCCAGGACGGCGAGGTGCTGGAGGCGCTGCAGGAGCTGACCCGGTTGGCCGTCCACCGGGAGACCGGCGAGCGCAGCCGCCTCATGCTGGACATCGCCGGCTTCCGGGCCCGCAAGCGCACGGAGCTGGCCACCCTCGGGTCCCAGGCCGCGGAGCAGGTGAAGAGCTCCGGGGAGCAGGTCAAGCTGCGTCCGATGACCCCGTTCGAACGCAAGGTCGTCCACGACGCGGTGGCCGCGGCCGGTCTGCGCAGTGAGTCGGAGGGCGAGGAGCCCCAGCGTTGCGTGGTCGTGCTGCCGGCCTGACGGCCGGGCGACCGCCGGCCGCCAGGGCGGCCGGCATGCGACACGAGGACCCGACCCCGTCCGCCACGCGCGGGCGGGGTCGTCGTCCCTTCGCGGGGCGCGGGCCCGGCGAGAGATGTTTCACGTGAAACGGTGCAGGAGCGGGTCGGTGGATCCGGGGAGCGGAGAGGTCGAGATGGACACGGAGAGCGTGCCTGCCGGAGAGCCGGAGTCGGGAGCCGGTGGTCCGGATGCCGGGAGCGCGTCCGCGGGCGGGCGGCCGGCGGTCGAGCCGCCGCCCGCTCCGCCGGCCGTCGCCCGGGAGGTCTTCGGCGAGCGGTTCGACGCCGCCGTCCGCTACACCGAGCTGCTGGCGACCGAGGGCGTGACCCGGGGGCTGATCGGCCCGCGCGAGGTGCCCCGGCTCTGGGACCGCCATGTGCTGAACTGCGCGGTGCTCGCCGAGCTGCTGCCGGCCGGGACGACACTCTGCGACGTCGGCTCCGGCGCCGGGCTGCCCGGCATCCCGGTGGCGCTGGCCCGCCCGGACGTCTCGGTGACCCTGCTGGAGCCGCTGCTGCGCCGGACCACCTTCCTGGAGGAGGTGGTCCGCGAGCTCGGTCTGGAGAACGTCACCGTGCTCCGCGGCCGGGCCGAGGAGATGGTCGGCAAGGTCGCGGTGGAGGTGGTGACCGCCCGTGCGGTGGCGCCGCTGGAGCGACTGGCCGGCTGGGGCCTCCCGCTGCTGAAGCCGTACGGCCAGATGCTGGCGCTCAAGGGTGACAGCGCGGAGCAGGAGCTCGCCGACTCGCGGGCCGGGCTGGCGAAGCTCGGCGGGGTGGAGTGGTCGGTGATCTCGGTCGGCGACGGCACCCTGGAGACCTCGACCCGGGTGATCCAGGTCAAGGTGGGCGAGAGCCCGGGCGGCGTGCGGGCGGCGACCCGTCGGGCCAAGGCCGCGGCCAGGGCCGGCCGGGCCGGTACCGGTGGCGCCACCCGCGGCGGCGACCGCGCCCGCAACCCCCGGCGGCGTCCCCGCTGACACCGGGGTGGGACTCGACACGGGCGGGTGGTCCTCGGACCACCCGCCCGTGGTCGTTCGCAGCCGCTGCGGAGCCCCTCCGACGTCCCGGTGACGGGAGGGCGGCCGGCAGGACGACTCGGGGTTCACCGGAGTGTCGCATCGTCAGAATTCCGACATTGCGGGCATGGTGTTTCACGTGAAACGTCGCTCTCTGCTCTCGGGAATCCTCGCCCGCAGCCGGGCGGTGACTGTTGCCGCTCCGGTTTCACGTGAAACACTGAGCCCCATGCAGGACTCGGAGACCATCGACCAGATCGATGACACGCCCATCGCGCGTGCCGCCCAGGCTGCGGTCCAGGCCATCGGCCGAGCGGGCGAAGGACTGCCCCGGCCCGCCACCACCCGGGTGATGGTGGTGGCCAACCAGAAGGGCGGGGTGGGCAAGACCACCACCACCGTCAACCTCGCCGCCTCGCTGGCCATGCACGGGCTGCGGGTCCTGGTGGTCGACCTCGACCCGCAGGGCAACGCCTCGACCGCGCTCGGCATCGACCACCACGCCGAGGTGCCCTCGATCTACGACGTACTGGTGGAGGGCAAGCCGCTGGCCGACGTGGTCCAGCCGGTGGTCGAGGTCGAGGGGCTCTTCTGCGTCCCCGCCACCATCGACCTGGCCGGCGCGGAGATCGAGCTGGTGTCGCTGGTGGCCCGGGAGAGCCGGCTGCAGCGGGCCATCGCCGCGTACGAGCAGCCGCTGGACTACATCCTGATCGACTGCCCGCCCTCGCTGGGCCTGCTGACGGTCAACGCCCTGGTCGCCGGCCAGGAGGTGCTGATCCCGATCCAGTGCGAGTACTACGCGCTGGAGGGCCTCGGCCAGCTGCTGCGCAACGTCGAGCTGGTCCGGGCGCACCTCAACCCGGCGCTGCACGTCTCCACCATCCTGCTCACCATGTACGACGCCCGGACCAGGCTGGCCGCCCAGGTGGCGGAGGAGGTCCGGACGCACTTCCCGCAGGAGGTCCTGCACACCGCGATCCCGCGCTCGGTCCGGATCTCGGAGGCGCCCAGCTACGGTCAGACGGTGCTCACCTACGATCCCGGCTCCACCGGTGCGCTCTCCTACCTGGAGGCCGCCCGGGAGCTGGCGCTGCGGGCGGTGTCCGCCGCGGGCGGCGGCTCGTTGGTGGGGCAGCAGCGGGACGGTTCGGGGCAGCAGGGCGCCCCGGTGGCACAGCACGGTACGACGGAGGGCAATCGGTGAGTGGTCGCAGGGGTCTGGGACGAGGACTGGGGGCGCTGATCTCCCCGGTGGCCCCGGCAGTCGGAGGGGCCGGGAGCACGGCGCAGCCCGCGGTGGCCCCGTCCGGCGCGGCGTCGCCGACGGCGGTGCCGACGCTGCCCTCGGGCCGGGGCTCGGCCAAGGCGGCCGCGGAGAGCCTGCGGGAGCAGGCCGCCGCCGAGGCGGAGCTGACCCGGGTGGAGGGCGCCTACTTCGCCGAACTGCCGCTGGACGCGATCACCCCCAACCCGCGCCAGCCGCGCGAGGTGTTCGACGAGGACAAGCTGGCCCAGCTGGTCGCCTCGATCAAGGAGGTGGGCCTGCTCCAGCCGGTGGTGGTGCGCCAGTCCGCGCCGGGGCGCTTCGAGCTCATCATGGGCGAGCGGCGCTGGCGGGCCTCCCGGGAGGCCGGGCTGGAGCAGATCCCGGCGATCGTCCGGGCCACCGAGGACGACAAGCTGCTGCTGGACGCCCTGCTGGAGAACCTGCACCGGGCGGAGCTCAACCCGCTGGAGGAGGCGGCCGCCTACGACCAGCTGCTGCGGGACTTCTCCTGCACCCACGACGAGCTGGCGGACCGGATCGGGCGCTCGCGTTCGCATGTGTCCAACACCCTGCGGCTGCTGAAGCTGCCGCCGGCGGTCCAGCGCCGGGTGGCCTCGGGGGTGCTCACCGCCGGCCACGCCCGGGCGCTGCTCGGGGCGCCGGACCCGGAGCGGCAGGAGGAGCTGGCCAAGCGGATCGTCGCGGAGGGGCTCTCGGTGCGGACCACCGAGGAGATCGTCGCGCTGATGGACCGGGAGGAGCGGCCCAAGCGTCAGGCGCCCAAGGCCGGGAAGATCCTCTCGCCGGCCTTCAACGACCTGGCGAGCCGGCTCTCCGACCGTTTCGAGACCCGGGTGAAGGTCGAGGTCTCGCAGCGCGCCGGCAAGCTCGGCAAGGGCAAGGTGGTGCTGGAGTTCGGCTCCGTGGAGGACCTCAACCGGATCCTGGACAGCCTCGCGCCCGGTGAGGACGGACTGCGGCTGTCGCAGGGCTGAGCCGGGCCGATCGCGGTACGCGATGGGTGCATGTTCCACGTGGGCGCTGTTTCACGTGAAACATGCACCCATCGGCATTCGGGGGGAATGCTCGACTGTGGAGTGGACGAGGAGGTGCGGGGCATGGGACGCCGGATCGTTCCGTTGACGCTGGACAACCTCGCGGACCTGCCGTCGACCTGCCGCTCCTGTGTGTTCTGGGAGCTGGACCCGGTCAGCGGCCGGGCGGCGGTGGAGTCCGGCAAGCCCGAGCTGGAGAAGGAGGGGTGGATCTCCGCGGTGCTGCTGGAGTGGGGGTCCTGCGGCCGGGTCGTCTACGTGGACGAGCAGCCGGCCGGCTTCGTGCTCTACGCCCCGCCCGCGTACGTGCCCCGTTCGCAGTCCTTCCCGACCAGCCCGGTGGCCTCGGACGCCGTCCAGCTGATGGTCAGCCGGGTGCTGCCGGGCTTCCAGCGGCAGGGGATCGGCCGGGTGCTGGTGCAGACGGTGGCCAAGGACCTGCTGGGCCGGGGGTTCCGGGCGATCGAGGCCTTCGGGGCGGTGGGGCGGCAGCCGGTCAGCTGTGTGCTGCCGGCCGAGCACCTGCTGGCGGTGGGCTTCAAGACGGTCCGCCCGCACCACCGCTATCCGCGGCTGCGGCTGGAGGCGCGGACCACGCTCTCCTGGCGGGGGGACGTCGAGGGGGCGCTGGAGCGGCTGCTGGGCGGCGGCCGGAAGGAGCCGGCACTGCGGCCGTTCTGAGCGCTCCCCGTGGCTTCCGGGAGGCACCGGGAGCCAGGGACAACGGACGAGGGCGGGACTCCCGGTGGGGAGTCCCGCCCTCGTGGCGTTCCGGGGGACGGACCTAGATCAGGCCGTCCAGCTCGCGCAGCAGCGCGGCCTTCGGACGGGCACCGGTGATCTGCTTCACCGGCTCGCCGTTCTTGTAGAGGATCAGGGTCGGGATGGAAATCACGTTGTACGTCGCGGCGGTCTGCTGGTTCGCATCGACGTCGAGCTTGGCGATGGTGAGCTTGTCGCCGTGCTCGGCCGCGATCTCCTCCAGGACCGGGGCGACCTGACGGCACGGGCCGCACCATTCGGCCCAGAAGTCGACGAGAACGGGCTTGTCGCTCTTGAGGACGTCCGCATCGAACGTCGCGTCGGTCACGGTGGTGGTGGCGCCGGCCACGGTCACTCCTAGGGGTCAAGCGGGCGAGGGGCTGCCAGGTCTACAACACCGCACGGGGCGGATCTGTTTCGTCCCGGCGGGGCGGGTGTGTTCCACGTGGAACACACCCATCCGGACGGTGGATCGCTTCGGGTCAGACCGCCACGGTGACGGCCTGGGCCTCCAGGTCGGCCAGCGAGGCCAGGTAGCGCTCGGCGTCCAGGGCGGCGGAGCAGCCGGTGCCGGAGGCGGTGATGGCCTGGCGGTAGGTGTGGTCGACGACGTCGCCGGCGGCGAAGACACCCGGGATGTTGGTGCGGGTGGAGGGGGCCTCGACCTTGAGGTAGCCCTCGGCGTCGAGCTCCAGCTGGCCCTTGAAGAGCTCGGTGCGCGGGTCGTGGCCGATCGCGATGAACAGGCCGGTGACCGGGAGCTCGCGCAGCTCGCCGGTGGTGGTGTCGCGCAGGGTGACACCGGTCAGCTTCGGGTCGCCGTGGATGGCCTCGACCGCGCTGTCCCACTCGAAGCTGATCTTCTCGTCGGCGAAGGCGCGCTCCTGCATGGCCTTGGAGGCGCGCAGGGTGTCCCGGCGGTGGATGACCTTGACGCTGCGGGCGAAGCGGGAGAGGAAGGTCGCCTCCTCCAGGGCGGTGTCGCCGCCGCCGACCACCGCGATGTCCTGGTCGCGGAAGAAGAAGCCGTCGCAGGTCGCGCACCAGGAGACGCCCCGGCCGGACAGCTTGTCCTCGTTCGGCAGGTCCAGCTTGCGGTGCTGGGAGCCGGTGGTGACGATCACCGCGCGGGCCTTGTGGACATTGCCCTCGGAGTCGGTGACGGTCTTGATGTCGCCGGTGAGGTCGACCGAGACGATGTCGTCGGGGATCAGCTCGGCGCCGAAGCGCTCGGCCTGGGCCCGCATGTTGTCCATCAGCTCGGGACCCATGATGCCGTCCCGGAAGCCCGGGAAGTTCTCGACCTCGGTGGTGTTCATCAGCGCGCCACCGGCGGTGACGGCACCCTCGAAGACCAGGGGCTTGAGGGAGGCGCGGGCCGTGTAGAGGGCGGCGGTGTACCCGGCGGGGCCGGAACCGATGATGATCACGTTACGGACGTCGCTCACTGCATCTCCTGGTTCGCATCGCGACCCGCGTTTGCTGCGGGGAGGGCGGTCCTGCTCCGCCGCCCGGGACAACGACTGACCAGTGTCTCGCATTCCCAGGGGGATCAGTACCAGGCGCCCGCACTGTGGGAGTGTCGCGCGGCCCGGGGCATGGATCGCACGGGAACCACCGGTCAGGGCGCGGGGACGGTCAGATGGCGCAGGACCGGTCCGCAGTCGGGGGCGCGGAGGTAGACGTCGAGCAGCTCGGGACGGCCCGGCATGGCGTACACCAGGAGGTCCGCGGCGGCGCCCGCGTAGCTGCCCCGGTCGGTGGCGAGCAGGGCGGCGGAACTGGCGGGCGGGCAGGCCGGGGTGGAGCGGTTGCCGCCGACGAGGCCCTGGCCGCCCTCCGCGGGCGGTACGGCGGTCGCTCCGGGGGCCTCCGAGGGGTCGGTGGCGGCGGGGCCCGAACCGGGGACCGCGGAGGGCTTGACCGGGTGGGAGGTGCCCGCGGCGGCGAGCAGCTGCCCGACCTGGGCGGCGAGCCGGTCGTCCTGGTAGACCGTGCCGCCGGTGGACCGGTCGGTCTTGGCCCCGGCGGTGGAGCTCTCCGGGGCGGGGGTGCCGGCGGCGGGGGTGGCGGCCGCGTCGGCGGTGCTGCTGAGGTCCTGGCGCCCGGGGGAGGACAGGGACAGGAAGGCGCCCCCGAGGCCGAGGACGAGCAGCGCGGCGGCCGAGCCGAGCAGCAGGGCCCTCCGGCGTCCGCGCCGGGACCGTCCCGGGCCGGTGCCGGCGGCGGGGCGGGACGGCGGGGCCTTCGGTGGCGCGGTGGGCGCGGGCCGGGCGGCCGGCACAGCCGGTGCCGCGGCGGGCACGGTGGCAGGCACGGCGGCCGCGAGGGCGGCGTCGATCCGGGCGGCGACATCGGCCGGCACGGCGAGGGGCTCGGCCGCGCCGAGCAGTGCCCGCACCTCGGTGAGCGCGTCGACGGTCTCCCGGCAGTCGGCGCAGCCGGCCAGGTGTTCCCGGAGCGCCTCGGCCTCGGCGGGGGCGAGCAGCTCCTCGGAGAGGTCGGCCAGCTCGTCGACCGAGGGGTGCGGTCCGGCGGTGGGGTCGGAGGAGGAGGGCGGTGCCGTCATCGCGTGCTCGCATCTCCTTCCAGAATCGGCCGGGCTGGATCCGGGGCTGTCCCTGTGACGGTGCGGCCGCCGGGTGGGTTCCCGGGCGGTCGGGAGGTGTTTCCCGAGGGCGGTGTTTCACGTGAAACACCGCTCCCCCGCGACCCCGGGTCCGGCTCCTCGCGCAGGTGCCGGACGAGCGGCAGCAGCCGGGCCCGGCCCCGGGCGCAGCGGCTCTTCACCGTGCCCACCGGGACCCCCAGCAGCTCGGCCGCCTCGGCGACCGGATAGCCCTGCATGTCGACCAGGACCAGCGCGGCCCGCTGCTCGACCGGAAGCTCGGCGAGCGCGGCGGACAGCTCGCGGTGCACCTCGGCGCGCACCACCGGGGAGTCGGCCGGCTCGGCCGAGCCGACCAGGGCGTCAAGCCGCTGCGGATCGTCGTCCAGCGGCTTGGTGCGGCGGGTGGCCGCCCGGCGGGCGCGGTCCAGGCAGGCGTTGACCACGATCCGGTGCAGCCAGGTCGTGACGGCCGAACGGCCCTGGAAGGTGTGGGCGGACCGGAAGGCGGAGACCAGGGCGTCCTGGAGGGCGTCGGCGGCCTCCTCGCGGTCGCCGAGGGTGCGCAGGGCGACGGCCCAGAGCCGGTCCCGGTGGCGGTTCACCAGCAGGCCGAAGGCCTCCCGGTCGCCGCCGACGTGCCGGGCGAGGAGCGCCGCGTCGTCGTCGGCCCGCTCCGGTCCGTCCTGCGCCACGTCCACCCCTCGCCGTTCGTGCTCCGCCACCGCAGTCGGCGGGTCAGCCGAAGACCTTCACGTCGCCGAGGAAAGCCTGGTACTTGCCCGGGTTCGGACCGCCGTCCGGATTCTTGGACAGGTTGGTCAGCCAGATCAAGAGATAGCGGGTGGTGACCGGGCTGTCCAGGCTGTACTCGACCGCTGTGCCGGCCTTCTTCCCCAGGACGGTGAAATCACCCGGCTTGGCGGTCTGCGCGTTGCCGACGGTCTTGCCGGGCATCCGGAGCTCGGCCGTGGTGGCGGTGCTCCACTTGAGGGTCACCTTGGAGACCGTCTGCACCGAGCCGAGGTCGAGCAGCAGCCCGGTGCCCTCCTTGGTGCCCGGCTTGGACCCGAACGCGTCGCTGTACCAGTTGGTCTGCCACTCGCTGGCCGGGTCGTCGTCGATGGCCTTGGGCAGGCTGGCCGCGCCGTCGGCCTTCTCGCCCAGCGGGTTGTAGGACAGCGCCTCCTTGACCGGGATCGGAGCCGGGTCGTGGGTGGCCGCGTGGGCGGTGGGGGTGGCGGAGGTGGAGCTGGCCTGGGGGGAGGCGACGGCCGTGCTCCCCGGGCGCAGGCTGTCCACCAGCTGCCAGGAGGCGAAGCCGATGGCGCCGAGGGCGACCGCCGACGCGGTCACCTTGACCACCGTGCGCAGCCGTCGTCCGCTGCGCCGCACCGGGGCGGCCACCGGGGTCGGCGCGGTGCCGGGGGCGGCGACCACCCGGGTCGGGTTGGGCGCGGTCGGCAGCGCGTGGGTGTTGTGGCGCGGCGGGCTGGTGAAGGCCGGGAGCTCGGGCTGGGGCTGGCGGATGCGCGGCATCAGGGCAATCGCCCGGGCCAGCCCGTCGGGGGTGGTGATCGGCTCGGCGTGGTGCGGCGGGTGGTCGAGCAGGGCTCGGGCGGCCAGCTCGGACAGGCCCTTGTGGACGCCGGCGCGGACCTGGTCCGGCGCCACGTCGCGGAGGTTCCTGGGCAGGCCCTGGAGGTCGTAGCGGTCCTCGGGGTAGGGCCAGCGGTGGGTGAGGGCGGCGAACAGCAGGGCGCCGATGGCCCGGGTGTCGACGCGCTCGGCGTCCTCCCCGCTGCCCTCGCCGGTGAGGCCGCGCAGTGCGGCGTCCACCGCGATGCCGTTGATCCGGTACTGGCCGCTGTCGGTGCGCAGCACGCAGCGCGGGGTGAGCCGCAGATGGGCCTGGCCGCGCCGGTGGGCGGCCGCCACCGCGTCGGTGACCTGGCGGACCATCTGGTAGGCCTCGTGCGGCTCCAGCGGCCCGTCGGAGAGCAGCTTGGCGAGGTCGGAGGCGTGCGGCAGCCACTCCCGCACCACGTAGACCAGCTCGCCCTCCTGGACGGCGTCCAGGACCTGTACGAAGCGCGGGTCGCCGAGCAGGGCGGCGGACTTGGCGGCGGCCAGCACCTTGCGGGCGCGCTGGTGGCCGGAGGCCATCAGGTGGACCCCGACCGCCCGGCGGAGCTTCTCGTCGACGGCCCGCCAGCTGCTGAAGGTCTCGGTGGAGGAGATGCACTCCTCCAGCCGGTAGCGGTGGCCGATCATGTCGCCGCTGCGCCGCACCGGGGCGGGCAGGGTCTGCGGCAGGGTGGCGGTGTCCCGGGGGTCGTGGGTCGGCTGCGGGTCCCGCGGGGGGCGCTTGGCAGGTGTCGCGGCGGCCGGGCCGGGGTCGGTCCGGCCGGCGGCGGCGTCGCCCGAGGCCAGTTCGGCGGCGATCTCGGAGACCGACAGCGGCGCGGTCGTCTCGGAGGTCCCCTCGCCCGGGGCCGGTGCGGTCGTGGCGGGGGCGGTCGCGGCGGGCGCGGCGGGCGCGGCCGGGCGCGCGGCCCGGGCCTCCCCGTCGGTGGTCCTCGCGCCGGTGGTCCCGGCCTTGGCCCCGGCGGCCGCGCCGCCGTCGGTGCGGTCGCTGCGGCCGTCCTTCTCCGCGGGGGAGCCGGCCGCGGTGGCCCGGGCCGTGCCGTCGGCGAGTTCGTCGATCGCCGCAGCGAGCGCGGCCTCGTCCGCCGCCCCGTCAGCTGCCGATGTGTCGACGACCGCCTTGGTGCCATCAGCCACCGTGGTCCTGCCTCCCCTTGTGTCGCCCCGGGCCTGAGAGAGAGTCGTTGGAGCGCATCGGCGGGTGACTCCGGTGCTCCAGGACAATTGTGCCCACTGTTCTCCACCGGGTACGACCGCCGAAAGGTCCGTGCGGTTGCCTGATGGTGGAGAGATGTGGTGCAGATCCGACGCCGGGCCGCCCTGCCGGGCCCGGGACGACCCGGGGCCCGGTGGCGGCCCGACCCCGGGTCAGCGGCCGAGTCGGCCGCGCACCATACCCAGCATGGCGTTGAGTTCCTCGATCCGCAGCCGCTTCGCGATGAGCACGAAGACGGCCAGCTGGAGTCCGCCGGCCAGGACGACCGTCAGCACCGCGCCGGCCCAGCCGCCGACGACCTTGGTGACCGCCAGGCTGACGGCCAGACCGACCACCGCGGCGGGGACGGAGGCCGTCGTGAGGCGGGAGTACGTCTTGCCGATCCGCTTGGTGTCCAGCCCGCCGATCTTCTTCTTCAGCTTGGGCACCGCGACCGTCACTCCGATGGCGTACGCGAGACCGTAGCCGAACGCCATCCCGGTGACCGTCCACTCCGGGGGCAGGAGCACCCAGCAGAGCAGCGAGAAGCCGGCCTGGCAGGCGGCCACCCACACGGTGTTGGAGAACGGGGTGCGGGTGTCCTCGTAGGCGTAGAAGCCGCGGAGCATCACGTACTGCGCCGAGTACGGGATCAGGCCGAGGGCGAAGGCGGAGAGCATCAGGCCCACGTTGCGCGCGTTGTCCATGGCGGTGTCGCCGCCGCCCACCGCGTAGATGGACTGGCCGATGGCCGGCCCGAGCGCCAGGAAGAGGAACGAGGCCGGGACGACCGCGACGGCGGTGGTGCGCAGTCCGTAGGAGATGTCGTCGCGGACGGCGCCGGCGTCCTCGTCGGCGGCCGCGCGGGACAGCCGGGGCAGCACCGCGCTCATGATCGAGACGGTGATGACGGCCTGCGGGAGCTGCCAGATCAGCAGCGCGTTGGAGAAGGCCGCGAGGCCGACGCCGCCGTGGCCGCCCGTCTCGGCGTCGGCGCCGGCGGCGGTGGCGAGCTGGGTGATGACCAGGTAGCCGGCCTGGTTGGCGAGGACGAAGAAGAACGTCCACTTGGCCAGCCGGGCGGCCTTGCCCAGGCCGTGCCCGCGCCAGTCGAAGCGCGGCCGGAAGGAGAAGCCGGCCGCCCGCAGGTACGGGATCATCGCCAGGGCCTGTACGGCGAGGCCCACCAGGGTGCCGATGCCGAGCAGCCGGACGCCCTCGGGGGTGATCGTCTCCGGCTTGACGTGGGTGCCGTCGAAGCCGCCGTAGACCCAGATGTAGGCGCCGAAGGTGAAGATCACCACGAGGTTGTTGAGGACCGGGGTCCACATCATCGCGCCGAACCGGCCGCGGGCGTTGAGGATCTGGCCCATCACCACATGGATGCCCATGAAGAAGATGGTCGGCAGGCAGTACCGGGCCATGGCCACGGTGGTGTCCGCGCGGGCCGGGTTCTCCATCATCGGGTGGGCGATCAGCTGGACCAGCAGGGGCGCCCCGAGCACGGCCAGGAAGACCACGCCGGCCAGGCCGACCATCACCAGGGTGAGCAGCCGGTTGGCGTAGGCGGTGCCGCCGTCCGCGTCGTTCTTCATGCTGCGGACCAGCTGCGGCACGAAGACGGCGTTCAGCGCGCCGCCGCCGATCAGGATGTAGAGCAGCGTCGGCAGGGTGTTGGCGGCGTTGTAGGAGTCACCCATCACGGCGATGCCGATCGCGCCGGCGATCACCATGGTGCGCAGGAAGCCGGTGCCCCGGGAGACCAGGGTGCCGGCCGCCATGATCGCGCTGGAGTTCAGCAGCGAGGCGACCTTGCCGCCGGCGGCGGGCTGCTCGGCGGGCGCGGTCGGAGCGGCGTCCGCGGGGTGGGCCTGCTCCTCCGCCACGAGGTCGGCGAGCGGCTCCACAGCGGGCGGCAGCTGCACCGCGGCCACCTGGAGGGTGGCCTCCTCCTCGGAGAGCGGCGGGTCGAACTCGATCGGCGGGACGAACGGCCTGGGGCCGTCCTGGCCGCCGTGGCCGTACGCGGGCTGCGGCCCGTGCTGCGGCGCGTGCTGTCCCGGGTACGCGCCGGCCGGGGGGAACGGCGCGGGCGGGACGGACGCGGCCGGCGGCTGCGCGCCGGGCTGCTGGACCGGGTACGGCTGTCCGGGGTGCTGCTGGCCGGGGGACGCCTGGGCCGGCGGGCGCGGGGCCTCGGCCGTGGTCCGGCCGCCGCCGAACAGCGAGTCCACCCCGACGTACTCGGTGGACTCGGAGTCCCAGGCGGAGTGCGCCGGGCCGGGCTGCCACTGCTGCTGCCCGCCCCAGCCCTCGGCCGGGGGGGCCGGGGCCGCGGGGGCGGCCGGAACGCCCGGCTGCTGCGGCCGGTCGTCGCGCCAGTCCGCCCTCGCCGGGGTGTCCCAGCCGGGCTGGACCGGCGGCACCGGCGGGCCGAACGGCGTCGGCGGCACCGGGTAGTCGCCGCCCTGCGGCGGCAGCTGCGGCGGCACGTCGTACGCGGCCACCGGCTGCTGCGGCGCGGCGGGCGGGGCGGTCCGCAGACCGTACGGGTCCGGCTCGCCCGGACCGTCGCGGTACGCGTCGGCCGCGTACGGGTCCTGGGCGTAGGTGTCGGCCACGTACCAGTCGNNGTGTCGGCCACGTACCAGTCGCCGGACGGCGACTCGGCCCCCGGACGGCCCTCTCCGCGGCCCGGAGGCCGCTCCTCGCTGCGCCCGGTCATGTCACCTCTTCGCTGTCGTGGGGAGGCCGCTCCGGAGTCGGGCGGTATCGGCGCTGTCAAGGACCAACCTTCTCATCACTGGTGGCCCGATCCCGGCCATCCGCGCTGCTGCCGCGCGGTGTCCGCGCCGCTCCGTCCTGTTCCGGCCGCTCCGGGCCGGCCGGGCGGTCCGCGTCGGCGGCGTCGGCGGCGGTCCCGGGGCCGTCCCCGCCCTCGCCCCGGCCCGGGCCGTCGGTGTTGTCCGGGCCGGTCCCGCCGTCCTGCGGGGCGAGCGGCGCGTCGCCCTCGTCGCCGTGCGCCACCCGCCGCTTGCGCTGGCGGACGAACCGCAGCGCGGCGAGCAGGAGCAGCAGCGCGGCGCCGCCGAAGACGTAGAGCACCCCGTTGGTCACCGAGGTGACCTGGACGGTGAAGGTCACCGGTTCGCCGTACTTCTGCGGGTTCGGCCCGGTGGTGTAGAGCTGGGCGGTCATGCTCACCGGCCCGTTGTTCTTCGCCTCGGCGGGGAAGCGCAGGGTGACGCTCTGCGAGGCGGGCAGCACCAGTTCCTCGGTCGGCAGCTCGACCCGGAGCCGGTTGGGCTGGGCCGGGGTGAGGACCAGCTTGAGGTTGGTGACCGTCTGGGTCAGGTCGTTGCGGACGCTGACCTGGAGCACTCCGGTGTCGCCCGCGAAGGTGATCTCCCGCTTCGGCGGCACCTTCACCGCGCCGGTCAGCTCCTTGAGGTAGCGCTTCACGCCCTCCCGGTAGTCGGCCCCGGCGGAGCCCTCGGTGCGCCACTCGGTGGACAGCGAGCGGACCATGGCCGCGCTGAACGGGCCGCGCACCCGCTGCGGCAGGGTCAGCACCCGCATCAGCGTGTCCAGGTCGGTCTGGATCCGGGTGGTGGTGGTCAGATCGAAGGCGGACAGCTCCGAGTCGCGGGCCCGGGCCGGGTAGTCGGCGGGGCCGGGGACGGCCGCGCTCGCCCTGGGGTCCGGCGGCAGCTGGGCGAGGGCGTCCAGCTTGACCGGCTCCACCCACTTGCCGTCCTGGGCCGCCTGGAGGGCGCTCGCGAGCACCTTGGCGGCATCGGCACCGAGATCGCGCGGCGGCATCACCAGCAGGCCGCGCGGGTTCTGCGGCTCCTGGCGGGAGATCACGAAGGTCTCGGCGAGGAACCGCTGGACGGCCCGGCTCTGCTCCTCCTGGGTCGTGAGCCCGTCCTCGAACAGCGAGGAGATCAGCTGGTCGGCGACCACCGCGGTCTGCCCGTTGCCGATCGGCCGGGCGGCCGAGGGGGTGTACTTCAGCGCGTCGGACTCGGGCATGCCCGCGCCGTTCACCAGCACCAGGCTGTTGCCGGTGCGCTGGGCGACGGCGGCGATCCGCTGGTCCAGGTAGCCCCGGTAGGGCCAGGCGACATCGGCCCGGGTGTCCACCGACAGCCGGCCCTCGACGGTCAGCCGACCGGCCGTGGCCGCCTTGCTGAGCGCGGTGTCGATGCCCTCCAGCTCGGGGGCGTTGTGCGCGATCGAGGCGAGGTCGGGATCGGCGTACGGCAGCGCCACCACCTGGCTGCCCGGCTTGGCCACGGCGGCCCGCAGCTTCTCCAGCCAGGCGGTGGCGGCGGCGGTGCCGGTGCCGGGGACGGTGTTGTCGTCCTTGGCCGCGTTGCCCTCGGTGCCCGGCTTCTGCACCACGTAGCGCTTGGTCATCGCGAACGCGGTGTCCAGCAGGTCCGGGTCCACCACCCAGGTCAGCCCGGTCAGCGCGGCGCCCGTGTCGACCAGCGCGTACAGCCGGCCGCCGGGGGCGAACTCGGCGGCCAGGCTGTCGTCCCGGAGCACCGGGACGGTCTGGTCGTTCTCGGAGAGGGTCTGCGCGGCCAGCACCGGCGCGTGCACCAGCGGCCAGAGGGTGGTCACCTTGGACGGCTGGGCGTCGGCCGGGGACGGGTTGTAGGGCAGGAAGCTGCGGGCGATGCCCAGCGGCCGGTCGCGCTGGTTGTCGGCGGTCGTGCCCCAGACGTCCACCGCCAGCTCGTACACGCCCTCGCCGGAGAACTGCAGGTCGGCGACGGCGACGCTGAGGGTGTACGGCTGGCTCTGGCCGGGGCCGAGCTCGTTGAGGGCGTACTGCGGGCTGTCCATCGAGATGCCGTCCGCGTTGAGCGGGACGCTCCGCGAGGACACCGAGGCGAGTTCGCTGCGGGTGGTGAGCGGCTTGCTCGGCCAGGGCCGGCGGACGGCCGCGTGCGCGGACTTCAGCACCGACCTGCCGGCGTTGGTGACGTGCCCGGTGATGGTCACGGTGCCGCCCGGGACGGCGACCGGCTTGTTCACCGACTCGATGGTCATGGTCACCGGGAGCTCGGCGCTGACCGCCGTGTCGGCGACCGGCCTGGTCCCCCCGGCCGGGGCCGCGTCGGCGGAGCCGCCGGGCAGCGCCGAGGCGAGCACCAGCGCGGCGCCGAGCGCGCCCGCCAGCCGCCGGACGGTTCGTCCCAGGACCCGCCCGGGGCGCCCGTCCGGCGCCGGACCGGGGTGCCGTGCCGGCTCACTCACGCGGTTCGCCCTCGCTCACGGGTTCGCCCTCGCCGTTCTCGATCGCTGCTGCTGCTGCTGCCGTGCTGCTGCGGATGTTCCGTCGGCCGTGGGATGCCGTGAGGATCAGCCGTGAAGAAAATGCGGCGGTCCGGTGCCTCGGTGGCCGTGGCGGCGCACGGTACCGCGGCCCGTGCTCGGTGCATCCGGACTCGTTCCACCGGCATGGTAACGATGTGGTGAGGGGTGCGGTGTTGCGGGCCGGGGAGTGAGCCGGTGGAAACACGCGGGCGACCGGGCCGCCGGGCCACGTACCCTTGTGAGCCGTGTCCACTGCCAATGAGCCCACCGCCCACCCGACCGGCGCCCATCATTCCAGTTCCGCCGTCCAGGTCGTCCCCGGCCTGAGCGAGGCGCAGACCCTGGGTCTGCAGGAACTGCTGCGGGTCTCCCCGGTCGCCGACGAGATCGCCCGGCGCTTCCAGGCGGCCGGTCACCGGCTCGCACTGGTCGGCGGCTCGGTCCGGGACGCCCTGCTGGGCCGGCTCGGCAACGATCTGGACTTCACCACCGACGCGCGTCCGCAGCAGGTGCTGAAGCTGGTCAAGGGCTGGGCCGACGCGGTCTGGGACGTCGGCATCGCCTTCGGCACCGTCGGCGCGCGCAAGGACACCCCGGAGGGTTCCTTCCTGATCGAGATCACCACCTACCGCTCCGAGGCGTACGACCGCACCTCCCGCAAGCCCGAGGTGAGCTACGGCGACACCATCGAGCAGGACCTGGTCCGCCGCGACTTCACGGTCAACGCGATGGCCGTCGACCTGCCCGGCCGGGGCTTCGTCGACCCGCACCGCGGTCTGGACGACCTGGAGGCCCGGGTGCTGCGCACCCCCGCCACGCCCGAGGAGTCCTTCTCCGACGACCCGCTGCGGATGATGCGGGCCGCCCGGTTCGCCGCCCAGCTGGACTTCGAGCCGGCCCCCGAGGTGGTCGCGGCGATGACCGCGATGGCCGAGCGGATCACCATCGTCTCCGCCGAGCGGGTGCAGGCCGAGCTGAACAAGCTGCTGCTGGCCGCGCACCCGGTCAAGGGCCTGCGACTGCTGGTCGACACCGGCCTGGCCGACCACGTCCTCCCGGAGCTGCCGGCGCTGCGCCTGGAGCGGGACGAGCACCACCGCCACAAGGACGTCTACGAGCACTCGCTGACCGTCCTGGAGCAGGCCGTCGACCTGGAGCAGGACGGGCCCGACCTCACCCTGCGGCTGGCCGCGCTGCTGCACGACATCGGCAAGCCCCGCACCCGCCGCTTCGAGCAGGACGGCCGGGTCTCCTTCCACCACCACGAGGTGGTGGGCGCCAAGATGACCCGCAAGCGGATGCGCGACCTGAAGTACTCCAAGGAGCTCACCGAGGACGTCTCGCGGCTGGTCGAGCTGCACCTGCGCTTCCACGGCTACGGCGGCGGCGAGTGGACCGACTCGGCGGTGCGCCGCTACGTCACCGACGCCGGCCCGCTGCTGGAGCGGCTGCACAAGCTGACCCGCTCGGACTGCACCACCCGGAACCGGAAGAAGGCGGCCGCGCTCTCCCGCACCTACGACGGCCTGGAGAGCCGGATCGAGGAGCTCAGGGAGCAGGAGGAGCTGGACGCCGTCCGCCCCGCGCTGGACGGCAACCAGATCATGGAGCTGCTCGGCCTCAAGCCCGGCCCCGCGGTCGGCAAGGCGTACAAGCACATGCTGGAGCTGCGGCTGGAGCACGGCCCGATGGAGCACGACGCGGCGGTCGCCGCGCTGCGCGACTGGTGGGCGGCCCAGCAGTAGGGCACACGGTGCCGCGAGGGGTGGTCCCGGGTTCTCCCGGGGCCACCCCTCGTCCGTGCGCGGGCCGGTCGGCGCGGGCCCGGGTACGGGCCCGCGCCCGGGCTCAGAGCTTCTTCAGGCAGAGCACGAAGCTGAGCGCCTCCGTGCTGGACTCACGGGTGTAGGTACTCTCGGCGCCGGTGACGTTCTCGCAGGCCTTGTCGTTGTCGCTGGTCCCGTAGACCTTCTTGAGCACCTTGTACTGGGCCTTCGGGTCGCCGCACGGCAGCATGGTGATCCGCGGGCTGGCGTCGTGGGTGGCGCTGGTGCCGTTCTCGTTGCGCAGGCAGTCGCCGGCCTTGGCGGTGTCGATGTCGCTGGCCACCTTGGTGGCGGACGGCGTCGGCAGGGTGATCGTCGGCACCGGCACCGCCGGCGCCGTCGCCGCGGGCACCGTCGCCGCCGGGATGGACGGGAAGGTCGGCGAGGGGAAGGTCGGCACGGTCACCGAGGGCATCACCAGCGGGCGGTGGGTGGTGTCGTGCTTGGTGGAGGCGAAGAGCGCGCCGGTGGCGATCAGGACGATCCACGAGCCGATCCCGAGCACCGGCAGCAGCAGCATGAAGATGTGCGGCCGCTTGGTGAGCGGCACGCCCGGGTCCAGCTGCGGCCCGTGGGTGCCGGGCGCCGGCGGCGGCAGGTCCTTGATCTTGTTGTGGGCGGCGAGGTTCCGCAGCAGGGTGACCACGGTGAAGATGCCGGAGAGGTAGCTCCACCAGCCCTGCACCAGGGTGCGGGCGGACATGTCGCGGACCACGGCGGTGCCGCAGGTGCGGCAGAACGGTCCCGGCTGCTTCAGGAACCGCATGATGATGATGATGCCCTGGTGGCCGCGGACGGTGGTCTCGACGGCCGGGAAACCGCCGCAGAACCGGCACACCGGACCGCCGTGCGGGGCGGCGTAGCCGGCCGGCGCGGGATAGCCCCCGGCCTGCGGCGGGTACGCGTAGCCCCCCGGCGGGGCCTGGGCGGGCGCGCCGTAGCCGGGTGCGGCCGGCGGCGGTGCGGCCGGGTAGCCGTAGCCGGCCGGGGGCGGTGCGCCCGCCGGCTGCGGGGCCGGCGCGCCGGCGTACGGGTTGCCGGTGGCGTACGGGTTGGCGCCGTCGGCGGGCGGCGGCGAGCCGTACGGCATCTGGGGCGGAACGGACAAGGGGATCCCCCGGGGAATTCAGGTGGCGGACGGTCAGGACTTCTTGACCGGCGGGACGCCGGCGAGCGGGCCGAGGCAGAGCACGTAACGCTTCTTGTTCCAGCGGCGGCCGCTCTTGCCCGAGACGGTGCTGGTGGTGCCCGCGCTCTCGCGGCACCTGCTGGTGTCGGTGGTGGACTCGAACTTGGCGAGCACCTTGTAGTTCGCCTTGCTGTCGGTGCACTTGACCACCGAGACGTCGCGCGAGCCGGAGGCCTTGACGCAGTCGCCGGCCTTGGCGCTGCTGACGCTGGGGCCGGTGACGAAGTAGCCGACGATGAGGGCGATCACACCCAGGACCAGTCCGACCGCCTTCAGCCGGGCCTTGCCGCGGCCCTTGGCGGCCGGTCCGGGCTGCGGCGCCGCCGGCGGGTAGCCGTGCGGCGAGGGCGGTCCGTAGGGACCGGGCGCCTGCGGGGCCTGCGGGTACGGCGCGGGCGGGTAGGGGCCCTGCGGCTGGACGGGCTGCGGGTAGGGCTGGGCCGCCTGCGGCGCCGCGGGGTAGCCGTAGCCGGGCGGGGGCGGCGG